>JBFIMV010000014.1:0-17716 GCA_041611575.1 Desulfuromonadales bacterium
CATGCGGACCGAAACCGGGGTGAAGTCCGTGAGGAAGGTGCAGCAGCACAGCTCCCGGCCGCAGATGCCGATGCCCCCGATCAGTTTGGCTTCGTCCCGTACGCCGATCTGGCGCATCTCGATGCGGGTATGGAAATAATGCGCCAGGTCCTTGACCAGTTCCCGGAAGTCGATACGACCGTCGGCAGTGAAATAGAAGAGGATTTTCGAGCCGTCGAAGGCGTATTCGGCACGCACCAGCTTCATGTCGAGCTGCCGCGACTTGATGCGTTCGACGCAATGACGGTAGGCGTCCTTTTCGCGTGCGGCGTTGGTCTCTGCCAGGGCGAGGTCTTCCTCGCTGGCGATGCGCAGGATGCTTTTCAGGTTGTCCGGCGCCTTGCCGTCCTCTCGCTCGTATGGCGGTACGACGACCGTGGCCATGGCGCGACCGCGGTCGGTCTCGACTATGACCCGGTCGCCTTGTGCCAGGTCGAAGGAGAGGGCGTTGAAGTTGTATTGCCGGCCCGCCGGCTGGAACTTTATGGTGACGATGCGTATCATGGTTTTCTTGATTATCCAGCTGACGAACGGGTCGTCATGGTTCGAGTTTCAGTCCGCAGTCACTGACTTTGAGGCGTGTCAGGCTGCCAGGTTCAACAGCAGGACTTCCAGCGCCAGCTGCCGGTTCACGTTGCGCTCTATCTGGCGGCGGGTTGCGGTCAGGGCCTCAAGCTTGGAGAGGACCGAGCCGACGCTCTCGCGCGCGGCAACCCGGCTGACCTTGTCGCTGAGATCGAGGTTGATCAGCACCTCGGCGGAGTGCCCCTGGAGAGTCATCAGGACATCGCGATAGAACGCCTGGAAAATGTCCAGGATGTCCAGCAGTACGGCCTTGTCTGTCGACAGCTGCTCGGCAAAAGCCAGAATGGGCAAGATACTTCCTGGGGATAAGCCCGTCAAGGTTTTTAGCAGGTCGCGCCGCTGTGTGACGAAGAGTTCGCGGTCCTTGCCGAAGGCTTTCTTGAAGCTCCCCTCGGAGAGGGCGGCGAGAATGTGCGACTCAGTGGCGTCTATCCCGAGCTGTTTCTCGAGCTCGGCCTGGATCCGGCTGTCGGGGTGCCGGGTGAAGGGCAGGGGCTGGCAGCGTGAGCGGATCGTTTCCAGCAGACGGTTCGGCTGGGCGGAGATCAGGATCAGCAGGGTGTCGCCACGGGGCTCTTCGAGAGTTTTCAGGAGCGCGTTGGCAGCGCCGACCGTCATGACGTCGGCCTGTTCGATCATGCATATCTTGCGGGGCGCCTCAAGCGGCTTGAGGTTGAGTTCCCGCTGAAAGGTGCGGACCTGCTCGATCTTGATGCTGGCGCCATCCGGCTCGAGGAGGTGAAGGTCGGGATGATTCTGGTTGTCGATCTTGCGACAGGCCGTACAGTGGCCGCAGCCGCGCTGCTCAAGGCAGACGATCGCGCGGGCAAAAGCCATCGCCATGAGGCGCTTGCCGATCCCTTCCGGACCGGAGAACAGGTAGGCATGCGCGACGCGTCCATGGGCGAGGGCGCGTTGCAGGATGTCTTTCTGTCGTGCGTGACCGAGGATGTGGTCAAACGTCATGAACGTCTCCGAATGGCTGTCAGGGTTCACAAAGAAGCCATACTATAATGACTATTTGCTTCGGTGCAATTGATATATCGAATGAGCTGGTGTAGGATGCACGGCTAAGGAAAAACTTCGTCAGTTTGAGCGTTTCGGTGACAAATTTACGTGACGGGACACAGGGATGACACACCAGGAAAGTTCCTTCGAGGAGGTGTGGGACGTGCTGGAAAAGACGCTTGGCCATCGATTCCACGATCGGGGGCTGTTGCGCGAGGCCTTGACGCACCGCTCTTATGCCAACGAACGGCTTGACGCGTCCCGAAACGACAATGAACGCCTGGAATTCCTGGGCGATGCCGTCCTTGACCTGGTGGTCGGTCGTCACCTGCACCTGGTTCAGCCGCCGCTCCCCGAAGGGGAGATGACACGGATCCGGGCGGAGGTGGTCGCGGAGACCGGGCTGGCCCGCATTGCCCGCGAGCTGGGAATCGGCTCCGCCCTGCTGCTTGGCCGGGGAGAGGAGCGCAGTGCCGGACGCCGGAAGTCGAGCCTGCTGGCGAATGCTCTCGAAGCGTTGTTCGGGGCGGTTTTCGTCGATGGCGGCTTTGAGGCGGCCGAGAATGTCATCCTGCCGCTCGTAGCGCCCCAGCTGCAGCTTGCCCGCCGCAACGAAGGCCCGGATTTTAAAAGTCGCCTGCAGGAATTGCTGCAGGGGCAGCGTCGCGGGCTGCCCGAATACCGCGTGGTCGCAGCCAGTGGCCCGCCACACCAGCGGCACTACCGGGTCGAGGTCCGCGTCGGGGGGGTCGCTGCCGGCTGTGGTGAAGGGCATACGAAAAAGCGTGCCGAGCAGGCCGCAGCGCAGGTCGCCCTTGCCGGCCTGGCCGGTGATGCGTGAACATTTTCCCGGTATTCGTTCCGCACGCCGGATGCCCGCATCGTTGCCTGTTCTGCGCCCAGGAAAGAACCACGGGGCGGAGCTCCATTCCGCAGCCGGCTGCCGTTGCGGAGTGGCTGGAGCGGGTTCTTCCCGCTCAAGGTGATGGTGAAGTCGCCTTTTACGGCGGGACATTTACGCTGCAGCCTCTGTCGGCGCAGTCGGCCTTTCTGTCCGCTGCGGCACGCTTTGTCGCCGAAGGGAGGATCTCCGGTATCAGGGTTTCCACGCGACCGGACGCTCTCGATGCGGACTGTGTCGCACGCCTGGTTTCGTCAGGCGTGACAACGGTCGAGATCGGTTGCCAGAGTTTCTCCGCGGAGGTCCTCGCTGCGAGTGGCCGTGGTCATTTGCCGGATGAGATTGAACCGGCCGTGCTGCGCTGCCGGGGGGCAGGCCTTCGGGTCGGCCTGCAGCTCCTGCCCGGTTTGCCGCAGGGTGATGCCGACGAAGCCCGGAGGTCGCTGCAATGGGCGCTTGACCTGACCCCCGACTTTCTGCGAATCTACCCGGCCGTCGTGCTCGCCGGCAGCGGTCTTGCCGCTATTTGGCAACGCGGCGACTATCGACCCTGGAGCCTTGAGGAAGCGGTTGACGTTTGTGCCGACATGCTGCACAACTGTCGCCTGGCGGGTGTGCCGGTCATCCGCATGGGGCTGCAACAGGACGAAGCGCTGCAGGCGAACATCCTCGCCGGCCCGCATCATCCGGCTTTCGGCCAGCTGGTGCGTTCACGCCTCTGGCGACGGGCCCTTGCGGCCGCCGGCGACGCATGCTGGGTCAGCCCCGCAGACTTCGGTGAAGCCGTCGGCCACCGTCGCGAGAATCAGGCCTGGCTTGACCGGCGCTGCCCGGGATTCCGCCTGCAGGCAGACGCCGACCTGCCGCGCGGCATGCTGCGCACCCCGGAAAAGATCGCCCCAATGCTCGAATTCGCCCCTGGAGGCTTTCGTGACAACTGACTCAATACCGTTCCGCTCGGGTTTCGTCGCCATCGTCGGCCGGCCGAACGTCGGCAAGTCGACCCTGCTCAACCGCATCGTCGGCGAAAAGATCGCGATCACCTCGCCGAAGCCACAGACGACGCGCAACCGGATTCTCGGCATCGTCAACATCCCGCATGGCCAGGTGTTGTACGTCGACACGCCCGGTATCCATGCGGCGCAGTCGCCCCTGAACCGCTACATGGTCGACCAGGCCGCTGCCGCCTGCCTCGATGTCGATGTCGTGCTCTGGCTGGTCGAGGCCGACCGCCCGGTCGACCGCGACCCGATGATCCCCAAGCTGCTGGAGCGCGGCAAACGCCCCGTCCTGCTGGTGATCAACAAGATCGACGCCGTCCCCCGCGACCGGCTGCTGCCGCTGATCGATGAATATCGCCATCTCTGCCCCTTCGCTTCAATCGTGCCGATATCCGCGCTCAAGGGCGACGGTGTCGAGCGCCTGCTCGCCGAGATCCCGCCGCTTCTCCCGGAGGGTCCGCGTTACTATCCCGAGGACCAGATGACCGATATGCCGGAACGCTTCATCGTCGCCGAGATGATCCGCGAGCAGATCCTGCTGCGCACCCGGGACGAGGTCCCCTATGGCGTTGCGGTGCAGGTCGAGAGATTCCAGGAGAACCCGGAGCGCAATATCGTCGGCATCGACGCGGTCATCCACGTAGAGCGTGATTCGCAGAAGAGGATACTGGTCGGCAAGGGCGGAGAAATGATCCGCCGCATCGGCCAGTCGGCCCGCAAGGAGATTGAACGGCTGCTCGGCATCAAGGTGCATCTCGAGCTGTTCGTGCGGGTGCAGAAGGATTGGACGAATTCAAGCCGGATGATGAAGGAATTCGGTTACGAGTAATTTTCTTTGTAACGGGTTGCCGTTCGCGCGGCAGCCCATTTCGGGAGACCGATGTCGCTGACATCGAAGCCCCGGGTGTTGAAGGAAACCATGAGCGGCATCGTAGCTATCGTCGGCCGGCCGAATGTCGGCAAATCGACACTGTTCAACCGGATCCTCGGCAAGCGCAAGGCGATTGTCGAGGATTTCCCCGGAGTCACCCGCGACCGCAACTATGCCCAGGTGACCCGCTTCGAACGACCGTTCACCCTGATCGACACCGGTGGTTTCGAGCCTGCCAGCTCCGAACGGCTGCTGTCCCAGATGCGCGAACAGTCGCAGCTGGCGATGGAAGAAGCGGACGTGATCCTCTTCCTGATGGACGGCCGCGAAGGGCTGACGCCGGCGGACACCGAAGTCGTCCAGATGCTTCGCCAGGTCACCAAGCCGGTACTCTTCGTCATCAACAAGATCGACGGGCCAAACCAGGAGTCGATGGCCGGGGACTTCTACGCCCTCGGCGTGGAGATGTTTCACACCATCTCCGCCGAACACGGCCTGGGAGTCAATGACCTGGTTGACGAACTGCTGTCCCTGCTGCCGGGAAAAGCGGTCATGGAAGAGGACATCAAGGAGACGCGGCTCTCCATCATCGGGCGGCCCAATGTCGGCAAGTCCTCGTTGGTCAATCGCCTGCTCGGCTACGAAAGGGTTGTCGCCAACCCGACCGCCGGGACGACGCGGGACAGCGTCGATACGCCGTTTGTCTATAACGGGAATCGCTACGTGTTGATCGATACCGCCGGCATCCGCCGCAAGGGGAAGGTCTCCCAGAAGCTGGAAAAGTATTCGGTCATCCAGGCCCTCAAGGCGCTTGAACGCACGCATATCGCCCTGGTCGTGATTGATGCCGAGGAGGGGATTACCGACCAGGACCTGACGGTCGCCGGTTACGCCCATGAGCGGGGCCGGGCCGTGATCCTGATCGTCAACAAGTGGGACCTGGTGAAGAAGGACAACGCCACCATGGGCGCATACGTGCAGAAGGTGCGCGATGCCTTCAAGTTCCTGCCCGACAGCCCGATCCATTTCGTTTCAGCGCTGACCGGACAGCGCATCAGCAAGATCATGGCGGATGTCGAAAAAGTGGATGAAGAGTTCAACCGCAAGGTACCGACGGCCGCGCTGAACCGGTTGCTCAAGGACGCCGAACAGAACCATCAGCCGCCCATGTACCAGGGGAAGCGTTTGAAGTTCTTCTATATGACCCAGACGGCAGTGAGGCCGCCGAGCTTCGTGATTTTCGTCAGCAAGGCAGAGGGGGTGCACTTCTCTTATCAACGCTACCTGACGAATTGCCTGCGCCAGGCTTTCGGTTTCACCGCGTGTCCGATCCGGCTGAAATTTTCCGATCGCGAGCATTAGCCGGCAAGGAAAACGCGCTTTACACGAAAATGCGCATCAGTTATATTGATTTTCATTTAATTTCCGCTCGTTACATTGGTTTTCAGTAGTTTGCGCGAGCGCGCTTGCGGACATACCTATGAGCCTGGTAGGAAACCTTGAAGATCTGGGTCTGGGGGAAATTCTCCAGATTGTCAGCCTGAGCCGCAAGTCAGGTGTGCTGCAGTTGAACAGCCGCGACCGCGAAGGCCGGGTCATTTTCCAGGATGGCCAGGTGATCCGGGCGACGGCTTCGACCCTCCCGGAGAACCTCGGCGATCTCGTCGTGCGGGCCGGCATCGCCGACCTTGAAACCCTCAAGAAAGCCTTGCTCATCCAGCAGAAGCCCGGTGAAACCCGGCGTATCGGCGACATCCTCGTGTCGGATTTTGCGGTGCAGCGGGACGTCATTGAGAAGGTGGTCCGAGAACAGGTCGAGAAGGTTGTCTACAGCTTTTTCGGTTGGGACGAAGGGGGTTTTTCGTTCGAACTCGGCGAGCCCGAGGTTTTGGCTGCAACCAACCTGGACCCGTTGCAGTTCATGCTCGACCAGGGGCTCAATCCCCAGTGGCTGGCAATGGAAGGGAGCCGGATCCTCGACGAAAAGCGGCATCGCGGCGAGGATGTGGACGAACGCGGCGAATCACTGGTCGATATCGACCAGTTGCTGGCCGAAGTCAAGAGCGAATTGCCTGCGCCCGCATCTGCGGGTCGCGATATTGTTCCGCAGGTTGAAAAAGAAAAAGGCAGCCAGACCAAGCCCGGTTTCCTGGTGGTCGACGACGACACGAACACGGCCGAGCAGCTTGCTGCATTGCTGCAGGAACGCAGGGCCCAGGCCCGCGTCTTCACGAACTATCTCGGTTTCATGGAAGCCGTGAAAGATGCCGACCCGGAGCGGACGGTCCTGGTCATCGACCTGATCATGCCGCGGCGTGACGGCAGCGGAGTCCTCGGTGGCCTTGAGCTGCTCGAAGAGGTGCGGAAGATTTCCCGGCAGATTCGCATCCTGGTCATGTCCGACCATCCCAACAGGGAAGCTGAACAGAGCGTACGCAAATTCGGGGTTCCTGCGTTGTTGCCGAAACCACGAAAAAGTGAAGTCCTGGAGCGCAAGGGCCGCGAAGGTCTCGCCGCCCTCGTCGATGCGATCATGACCTTCGCCGATGCGCCCCGTGATGCGGCCGAACCGGGCAGCGGCCTGTACAATATCGGTGCGGAGCTCCTCAGGGAGATGGGCGAGGAATCTGTCCCTGTTGCCACTGAGTCCACCCAACAGACGCCGGGCCTGCATCTGCTGCGGGGCATGCTGCAGGAATTGAACAATCCGTCTCTTGGCGGTGGTATTATCCTGCTGATATTGCGTTTCGCCAGTGAACTGATGAATCGTGCCGTGATCATGCTCGTCAAGGAGAAGGAGATTATCGGCCTGGGGCAGTTCGGAATCGAGCTGGACGGTGAATCAGCCGATGTGCGGGTGCGTCACACCCGGTTGCCTGCCCAGGAGGAGACCCTGTTCACCCAAGCTCTGAAATCCATGGCCCCATATCACTGCAAGCCCGAAGACAGCCGCTGGAATAAATATCTTTTTGAGCAGCTCGGCGGACGGCGTCCGAAGGAAATCTTCGTCGGGCCCTTGATCAGCGAGGGGCGGGTGGTCGCTGTCCTCTATGGTGACAACCTGCCGGAAGACAAAGCGATCGGTGACACGGAGTCGTTGGAGATTTTCCTTTCTCAAGCTGGCCTTGCCATGGAAAAAGCGCTGCTGGAGCGGCGCATGATGACGAACCGCAACGCAGTCTGAACGAATCGACGAGGTGATGTCTTGAGCAAGAAGATCCTGATCGCAGAAGATTCGCTGACCATGCGGTCCCTGATCGTTTCGACCATTGCGGCGACGGGCGATTACCAGACCTTCGAGGCAGCCAACGGTTTCGAAGCATTGAGGCTCCTGCCGCGCGAGAAGGTCGACCTGATCATAACCGACATCAACATGCCCGACATCAACGGCCTGGAACTGGTCAGCTTCATTCGCAGCAACGAAAATTACAAGCAGACCCCTCTGATCATCATCAGCACCGAGGGGAGCGAGCGTGATCGGGAAAAGGGTCTGGCGCTGGGGGCCAACGACTACCTGGTCAAGCCTTTTGCGCCGGCAAAACTGCAGGCACTCATACACAAGTACCTCGACTGATCGGAGACGGTCTTGACCGATATGAGCTCATCCCAGGCACTCAAGGATTTTATCAGCGAAACCGAAGAGATTGTCGAGTCGCTTAACCTTGACCTCGTCAGGCTGGCCGATACCGTCGATTCCGGGGACTGTGATCCCGATCTGCTGAACAGGATCTTTCGCGGTGCGCACTCGATCAAAGGCCTGGCCGGCATGTTCGGCTTCGATGACCTGTCGAAGCTTGCCCACTCCATGGAAAACCTGCTCGACGGGCTGCGTCTCGGGCGTGTGCCCTTCCGTCAGGCCCTGGTCGATGCCCTCTTCAGCGCGCTGGATTGCCTGATCAAGCTGGTTGACGGCAAAAGCGCTGACGAGCAGTTTACCCTTGATCTCTCGCCGATCCTGCAACAGCTTGGTGCGGTCGCCAAGGGTGAGGAAACGGCTTCGCATGATCCCCTGGCGGAGCTGGGCATCGACCCGTCCATCCTCAATGTCCTGACGGAATATGAAGAACACCGGCTGATCGAGAATATCCGCAAGAAGCGCCTCATCCACCTGGTCCGGCTCGACTTCGATCTCTCCAGTTTCGATCAGGACCTCGCCGAGATAACCCAGCAGCTCAAGCAGCAGGGCGAGGTGATCAGCACCCTCCCTTCCGCCGGTGATATCGGCGAGCGGATCGCCTTCCAGATCCTCTACGGCAGCGAGCTCGGGCCGGCCGATGTTGAGAACCTCCTGAGCCGGGAGGGACTCGACATCCTGACTTACTGCGTCGGTGAAGCGGACAGGTCAGACGATTTTGTCATATCCGAACCGCCGTCTGTAAAGACTTCCGTGCCGGCCGTGACCGCAGCTGCCGCATACTCGGAAGTTCCCGAAGTTGCCGATGCCGGAGATGGCGGCAGCTCGATGCGCTCAATCAGCCGCACCGTGCGGGTCGATATCGACAAACTCGATCTGCTCATGAACATCGTCGGCGAACTCGTCCTCTCGAAGAGTTCTATCGCGGAAATCAACGACAAGTTGCGCGTCAGCGGCGAAAAGGAGCTTTCGGTTGAGCTGTCCAAGGCAACGCGGATTCTCGAGCGACGGCTGCATGAGCTGCAGAAGGGCGTCATGGACGTGCGCATGGTGCCGGTCGGGCAACTCTTCGAAAAAATGACGCGCATCGTCCGGCGTGTTTCCAACGAGTACGGCAAGAAGGTCGATATTGACATCCGCGGGGCGGACACGGAGCTGGACAAGCTGATTATCGAGGACGTCTCCGACCCGCTCATGCACATTGTCCGCAATGCCATCGATCACGGCCTCGAGTCAATTGCAGAGCGCCAGGCGGCACGCAAGCCGGAAAAGGGGCTGCTGAAACTCTGGGCCTCCCAGAAGGGCAACCATGTCGTCATCGAGGTGCATGACGATGGCCGCGGCATTGATCCGGACAGGGTGAGGCGCAAAGCCATTGAAAGGAAGCTGATCAGCCAAAACCAGGTTCTGTCGGAAGAAGAGGTCTACGACCTGCTGTTCCTGCCCGGGTTCTCGACCAAGGACGAAGTGAGTGACCTGTCAGGTCGCGGCGTCGGCATGGATGTCGTCAAGAACAACATCGCGGCGTTATCCGGCATGGTCGAGATCAAAAGCCGGCCGGGCAAGGGCTCGAGCATGATCATCACCCTGCCGATCACCCTGGCGATCATCAAGGCCCTGGTCGTCAGGGTCGCCGACAAGACCTATGCGATACCGATCAACTCGGTTCTGGAAACCCTGATGATCGAGAGGGAATTCATCCACACCGTTGAGAAACGCGAGGTCATTGAACTGCGCAAGACGACCGTCCCGCTGTTGCGCCTGGGTCAGGTCTTCGGTGTTTCCAAAGACGGCGAATCCCAGCAGAGACGTTTGTTCATCGCCGTGGTCGGTCTGGCCGAAAAACGCATGGGTTTTGTGGTCGATGAACTCCTGGGGCAACAGGATGTCGTCATCAAGTCCCTCGGCAAGGCTCTTTCCTTTGTCAAGGGGATCGCCGGTGCCGCCGAACTCGGCAACCAGAAAACGATCCTCGTGCTTGACGTTGCCGGCTTGATGAGTGAAGCCTTGCGTGGCGAATCGGTCATTCATGTATGAAGCGTTTTTCGGGCTGAAGGAAAGGCCCTTCAGCAAGACGCCGGACCCGAGGTTCCTCTACCTGGGCCGCGGCCACCGGGAGGCCCTGGCGCGCATGCAGTATGCCGTCGAGGAGTGCGACCTGGTACTGTTGACCGGTGAGATCGGCTGCGGCAAGACGACCTTGTCGCGGGCCTTGATGGACGCGCTTGACGACAGCTACAAGGTCGTCTGCCTGATCAACCCGAGGTTGACGCCGGTCGAGTTCCTCAACAGCGTTGCCCGGCACCTTGGCGTTGCCGAACCGGATCGCTTCAAGGTCAACCTGCTGGAGCAGATCGGCGCGGCCCTCTATGCGTTCTACGAGCAGGGCGTGACTCCGGTAATCGTGATTGACGAGGCCCAGCTGGTACCTCATCGTGAGACGTTTGATGAAATACGGCTGCTGACGAACTTCCAGCTTGACGACCGCAATCTGGTCAGCGTTGTATTAATGGGTCAACCGGAGCTTCGCCGACGGCTCAGGCACCGTGTGTACGAGCCCCTGCGGCAGCGTATCGGCATGCAGTACGATCTCCGGCCGCTTGAGCGGGACGAGACCGCGGAGTATATCGACCACCGGCTGGTCACCGCGGGAGGGGAGGCCGGGATTTTCAGCCCGGCCGCGGTCGATGCGATATTCGCTTATTCGTCAGGTACACCACGGCTAATCAATCATGCCGCTTCACTGGCGATGCTGGAATGCTTCGGGCGAGGGGAGCGCGTGGTGTCCCGGCAGGTGATCGATGCCGTGATGCTGGAACTGCAAAGTAACGCTTTGGTCTGAAAGCTGGAACGGCTATGATGGACATTGCAGAAATCAGAAAGAAAGCCAAGGCCCGGGAGGCCAAGGGAGAACCGGTGCCGCCTGAAACGGAAGCGACCGCGGATGGCGCGATTTGCGACCCTTCGATGCCGGCGGTTTCTGACGTTCCCGCGGAAGCTGTTGAGGAACGACATCTGCCTGAAGCGAGTCGCGGAGGCAAAGCGCTCAAGGACAGCGACAACGACAACCTCGATCGATTGTTCGCCGCCGTTGACACTTTCTCTGTTGCCGGCGAAGACGATGACTCAAACTCGTCCGGTGAGCTGCAGGGCGTCCGCGATGGAGCTGTCGGTCGATATCTCACTTTCCGCCTGTCGGATGAGGAGTATGGTCTGGACATTGCCCAAATAAGCGAGATAATCAAAGTCAGGGAGCTGACTGAGGTGCCGAGATGCCCTGATTACATCCTGGGGGTGATCTCGCTGCGCGGTGTCATAGTTCCCGTCTACGATCTCGGCCGGCGCCTGAAACTTGGCGCTTCACTTGTACAGGCTGTTTCGCGCATTATTGTCTGCAAAGTGGATGATATGACAGTCGGGTTCCTGGTCGACAGTATCCACCAGGTCGTTAATCTGGCAGACGCAGAGCTTGAGTCTCCTCCCGGGGGGGGAGCCGGAGTTGATCGCGATATGGTGTTCAAGATTGGTCGTCATGAGGGTCGGATGATCATATTGTTGAACCTGCATAGCGTACTGGACTTCGATTCGGTTTGAGGTGTGAAAGGAGATCTACGTGATAAAGAAGAAGATTCTGGTTGTCGAGGACGAAGAGAGCCTGTTGAAGCTCGAAAGCATACTGCTGACGTCGAAAGGGTATGAGGTGCATGGCGCGGCCGACGGTCAGGCGGCCCTTGACTCGATCGCAAAGATCAAGCCGGATCTCGTCCTGCTCGACATCATGCTGCCCGAAATTGACGGATTTGAAGTCTGCCGGAGGATCAAGGCGGACGAGGCGACCAAGCACATTCCGGTCATCATGCTGACGGCCAAGAAAAGCCGTGAGGATATGGCCCGGGGAGAGCAGGTCGGCGCCGACTGGTATATCACCAAGCCGTTCAAGTCGGCGATGGTCATTGAGACCATTCAAAGGTTTATTTCCTGAGCAGGTCACATGACGATGCGTCCGAGTGAATCGTCCCTGATGCATGCAGAACAGGCCCCGGTGCGGCAGGAAATTCAACTGGCCTGTTTCAGGATCGGTGCTGAGCTCTATGCTCTGGACATCCTGCGGATCAAGGAGATCATCCGCCCGCAGAAATTGACACCTGTTCCCAAGGCCCCGTCCTTTATCGAGGGAGTGATCAATCTGCGTGGCGCGGTTATTCCCGTTGCCGACATGCGCAAGCGGTTTGACCAGCCGATTGAAGGTGAATTGCGCAAGAACCGCATCATCATCTGTTCACTGGCAGGTCGAATCATCGGCCTGCTGGTCGATGAGGTGCTTGAAGTCAGAAGCTACAGCCGCAGGGAAATCTCACCCGCGCCACAGTTTATCAAAGGCGGCAACGCTGATTATTTTTTGGGGGTGGCCCGCCGTGCCGACGAACTGGTGATGCTGGTCGACCTGGAAAAAGTTCTTTCTTCCAATGAAAAGATAGAGTTGCAGAAACTGGATTATGCGAAAAAGTGACCGGATAGTCCGGGGTATGATCCCGCCTGTCGCCTGCCGCTGTTTCCCCCGAGGTGTTGATGATTGTCAAATGCCCTTCCTGTGCCGCCAGATTCCGACTGGACCGTGAGAAGCTTGCGGGGAAGCGGGTCACGTTGCGCTGTGCCCGCTGCCGTGGACCTTTCATAGCGGAACTGCCCCGCGACCTGGCGCCGGCGCAGGAGAAAAAAATCCGGGTCATGGTCGCGCACAGTGATCGTGACTTGTGCGATACTATCCGGTCTATAATCGCTGATGCGGGGTTCGAGTGCATTCTCGGCCACAATGGCGAGGATGTGCTCAAAGCCATGGATGCCGCGCCTCCGCAGGTTGCTGTTGTCGATGTCGCCCTGCAGGGGCTGTACGCCTTCGAGGTGGTCGACAAGGTCAGGCGTCGCCCCGGGTTGGAGAATGTCCGGATTATCCTCCTTTCTTCGGTCTACAACAAGGCGGCCTACAAGCGTTCGCCAAGTTCGCTGTACGGTGCCGACGATTACATAGAAAAACATCACATACCCGATGATCTGGTGTTCAAGGTCAATCGCCTCCTGGTCGGGGCCGCGTCGGTCGCCGGTCCCGCCCGCAAGGGGGAAACTGTCGCTTCGGGCCAGGAGCTGACGTCCGCAGAGAGTACGGCGCAGTCCCTCGATTTCATAAATTCGATCAACGAGAAGATCCAGACGGCTGAAGATCACGAAGTGTCCGGTGCCGAGATCCCCGAGCTGGACAGGGCCAAACGCCTGGCGCGTATTATCGTTTCCGACATCTCTCTCTATTACCAGGACCGTATCGACGAGGGCATCCTCAAGGGCAACTGGTCGGATCTGCTGTCAGCGGAAATCCGGGAGGCTCGCCGGCTGTTCAGGGAGCGTTTTCCGAGCGCTGAGGTGCAAAGGAGCAAGATCCTCGAAGCGGCTTTCGTCGACTTGTTTGAGAAACGTCGCCTCGAACTGGACACATGAGATCAATGGGGAAGTTGCGTGGATAACAGCGAGAAGATAAATGATCTTTTAAGCTCTCCTGATGAAGAGAGCCGACTGCAGGGCCTGCGCGCCCTGGCGGCTTCTCCAATGGAAGCTCTCGATCTGGTTTTCAGGGCCTTCGGAGACAACAGCTGGCGTGTCCGCAAGGAGGCCGTGGACCTGTTCCTCGGATTGCCGGTCAGCCGCGAACTCGTCGGCGAGATCGTCGAGCTGCTGCACGCCGAGGAAAATGCAGGATTGCGTAATGCCGCCGTGCAAATTCTGACGCGCATGGGACGCGATGCCGTACCGATGCTTCTCAGCCAGGCTTCCTGTCCGGACCATGATGTCCGCAAGTTCATAATCGACATCCTCGGAGATATTGCCGATCCTGCTTCCCTGCCGACGCTGGTCCAGGGTCTCGAGGACGAGGACAGCAACGTCAGGGCCGCCGCCGCGGAGAACCTCGGCAAACTCAAGGCTGTCAGCGCTGTGCCGGCCCTGCTCGAGGCGATGAAGCATCAGGACGTTCTCCTGCAATTCACCGTGCTGGATGCGCTGGGTCGAATCGCCGCGCCGGTCTCTCTTGACCAGGTGGCGGCTTATAAAGATGAGAAGTTGTTGCGCAAGGCCCTGTTTGACTGTCTTGGCAAGGCTGGAGATGCCAGTGCGGTGTACGAACTGGTCGCCGGGCTGACGGACGGCATGCGGAATGTTCGCGAGGCTGCGGTGCTGGCCCTTGCGGAGATTCATAAACGCCACCCGGATGAAGTGTTGCGCAGCCTTGCTGCCTGTGAGACGGGGCCAACGTCGGCTGCCGTGGCCAATTATCTTGGTGACGGTTACAGCGACGCGTTGCGAAGCGCAGCGATCAGGATTCTCGGCTGGCTCGGAGCGGCAGATTCCGTCGTTCCGCTGCTGGGGCTGCTCGATATTGAATCCCTCCAACAGGAGGCCCTTCGGGCGCTGATCGGTATCGGCAAGGTCAACGCCCGGGCCCTGTTGGGCGCCTGGCCTGCCGTATCCGGCAACCGTCGGGCCTACCTCGCTTATGTCATGGGCGAAGCCTCATGTCGTGAAGGACTTGAACTCCTGCGCCGCAGCCTTGCTGACCCGGATATCACGATACAGAGGATGGCTGCTTATGCTCTCGGCAAGATCGGCACAGTGAGCATACTTCCGGACCTGGTTGCCTGCCTCCAGAGTGACTTGAGTGAAGTCCAGGAGGCGGCCACCCAGGCTTTGAGCGACATGGGAAGAAACTTCCCTGAAGAGACCTACGAGGCGGTCTCGACTTTGCTCAATCATGCGGATGTCGATCAGCGCATGTTTGCAGTCCTGGTGATCAGGGAGTTGAATGTCCCCGCTGTCCATGAAGCCTTGACAATGTCGCTCAAGGACCCGGAGGCCGAGGTGCGTCGCGCGGCGATCAAAGGTTTCGAGAGATTCGACGTTATGGACCATTTCAGCACCCTCCTTCTCTCTTTGACCGATGAGGATGCCGAAGTCCGGCGAACCGCAGTTGAAATTCTCAGCGCCAGTGGAGACGAGGAGGCGATTGACGGCCTGCAGCTGGCTCTCAGGGACGAGGACATATGGGTTCGTACAACGGCCGTGAGAGGTCTGGGTCAGATCGGCGGCGGCCAAAGCCGTTCCCTGGTCGAAGGCGCACTGGCCGATCCGGTCGGCCTGGTCAGTATTGCCGCTCTCGAAACCCTTGCCGGAATGCTGGGTAAGGGGGCCTGCCCGTTATTTGTCGGTGCGCTTGATCATGCGGACCAGGATGTCGTTTCCGCGGCCCTCAACCTGTTGACTCACTATTGTGCCGACAGCTGGCTCAGCAGCCACGCCGAGACTCTCATCAACCACCCTTCATGGTCCGTTCGTACCCATTTCTCAAGGGCTGCAGCTGAACTCCTCGGGGCAGGAGCACGCCCTCTTTTGGAGAAGCGACTGCAGGTCGAGACTGAAGAGCTGGTCCGCCAGCAGTTGACGGACCTGCTTGATCATCTCCCGGAAGCCTGAAGTCGAGCATGCTCTTTTTAACACCGGACATAGAAATGTCACTGGACGAGTTCCGCCTCCTGCGGGACTTCGTCTATCAGCATTGCGGATTGAATTTTACCGAGGACTCCAAGTACATTCTCGAAAAACGACTCGGCAAGCGACTGGCCAAACACAATCTCAAGACGTTCAAGGATTACTATTACTTCCTTCGCTACAATCCGGGGAGAGAGCAGGAGCTGACCGAGGTCGTTGACCAGTTGACGACCAATGAAACCTATTTTTTCAGAGAGGACTTTCAACTCAAGACATTTATCGAGGATGTTCTGCCTGAAATTCGTGACCGCAAGAACCGGGAAGGCAAACAGACGCTGCGCATCTGGAGCGCCGGTTGCTCTTCCGGAGAGGAACCCTACACCATCGGCATGCTGCTGCTTGATCAGCCCTGGCTGAAGTCCTGGAAGGTTGAAATCATCGGTACGGACATCAGCCAGAGAGTGCTGCACATGGCGCGCGAAGGGGTTTATGGCGATGCCTCTTTCCGCAGCACGGAGACACGGTTCAGAGACCGGTTCTTTTCCGAGTCCGCCGGCCGCTGGAAAATCCGAGATGAAGTGAAGAGCCTCGTCTCGATCAGCCATCTCAACCTGTTCGATGCCTCAAGGATTGCTCTTCTCGGTCGCATGGATGTCATTTTCTGCCGCAACGTGATTATCTATTTCGACCAGGCCGGCAAGAAAAACGTCATTGAAAGCTTTTTCCAAAGGCTGCAACCGGAGGGCTTTTTGCTTCTTGGCCACTCCGAATCCCTGATCAACCTGAGTACCGCCTTCAAGTTGCGACATTACAAGCACGATATGGTTTACCAGAAGCCGGGGGAGCTTGTCGCTGCTGCAGGGAGGCAGGCGTGAGCCCGGGGAAACTCAGAGTTCTGGTGATTGACGATTCAGCGTTCAACCGTCGGGCGATCGTCAAGATGCTGGAATCGCTCCCCAACGTCGAGGTCGTCGGCTATGCCTGTGATGGCGAGGAGGGTTTGAAAAAGGTCATCAGCCTGCGCCCCGACCTGATCACCCTGGACCTCGAAATGCCGCGCATGGACGGTTTTACGCTCTTGCGCATCGTCATGCAGAAGCAGCCGACGCCGATTATTGTCGTCTCTTCCCGTTCGGACGACGAGGATGTTTTCAGGGCGCTGGAACTCGGTGCCGTGGAGTTTGTTCCCAAGCCCTCCTCCAGGGTGTCCCCGGTCCTCATGGACATCCACAACGAACTCCTTGCCAAGGTCCAGGAAGTTTCCCGCGCCAACCTGCAGAATCTCAGGTCCCGCTCTGCAGGTGAAGCGCACCAGGCGCGACTCGGCAGTCAGGTCGTGAGGAGCAAGACCGTCGAAAGGGTGGCCCCTAAGAGCCAACTCGATATGGTCGTTATCGGCTCATCGACCGGCGGTCCTCCGGCTCTACAGCAGATATTCTCTGCGATTCAAACTGATCTGCCGGTGGCATTCGTGGTTGCCCAGCACATGCCGCGCGATTTTACCCGGGCATTTGCCGAGCGTCTCAACCGCTTTTCCGGGTTGAACATCCGCGAAGCTGTCAATGGCAACATCGTCAATCCCGGCGATGTTCTTATTGCGCCCGGTGGGATGAACCTTGAGCTATTCCACAAGGGTGCCGAGATCATTGCTAAAGTCTCCGAACCGCGTGAGAGCCAGCGCTATATCCCTTCGGTCGATGTCCTGTTTGCCAGTGCCGCTCAACTGTTCGGGCCGCGCCTGCTCGGCGTCGTCCTGACCGGCATGGGCAATGATGGCGCCCGCGGCGTACGCGCTATCCGAAAATCGGGCGGCAAGGTGCTGGCAGAGGCGGAAGAAAGCTGTGTCGTCTTCGGGATGCCGAAGGAGGCTATTGCAACAGGGTGTGTAGATCGCGCCGTCCCGCTCGGCGAAATGTCGAAAGAGATACTGAGATTGTGCGGTCTGGACGAGTGAGGCGGGATTATTATCTCTGGATATTTTCGGTCAGGATTGTTATCATTTCGAAGTTTTGACAGTTGACAATCAGCCGTGGAGTTATTGATGAGTCAAAAAGAAGAGGAAAAGGACAGTTCCAGCCGCGCTGACGAATTCCTCCAGATTTTTAAAAAGGGAGCCGAATTCACCCAGGATATCCTCAAGGAGAACG
>JBFIMV010000015.1:0-16915 GCA_041611575.1 Desulfuromonadales bacterium
AGCGTACATAAGCCAAAGAATGTGAGAGATTTCCTTCGCGTCTTTCTTTTTCCTTGGCGTCTTTGCGTTGAAATGTGTTGACCTTCTTTTGGGTTATAGGCCCGAATTTTTTTGCAGAATTTTGTCACAAAAAGTGTCCCGGCTTCGTTTTCATGGGCAAAGGCAGCAAACAAAACACACTTTTTCAGGAGGACACCATGAAAACAGCAACCAAACAAAACAACAGGAGGTTCAAGGAGTTTATTACGGCAGCTTCTATTGTTCTGGCAATTCTGCTGGTTCCGCAAGCGGTTATGGCCCACTGCGACACCCTCGACGGACCGGTGGTGGCCGATGCCCGGATCGCTCTGACCAAAGGGGATATCACCCCGGTACTGAAGTGGCTGCAGGCGGATGACGAGAAGGACGTCCGGGAGGCCTTCGCGCAGGCCCTGAAGGTGCGCAAGCTGGACCCCATGGCACAACAATTGGCAGACACCTACTTCTTCGAGACCCTGGTACGTATCCATCGCGCCGGCGAGGGAGCGCCCTATACCGGGCTCAAAGCGGCAGGCACGGTTGAACCCGTGGTCGCCAAGGCCGACCTGGCCCTGGAGCAAGGGTCGATTGACAGCCTGGCCAAGGCGATTGCCGCTCACACCGAAGCGGGCATCCGCGAGCGCTTCAAGCACGCCATGGAAACCAGGAGACACGCCCAGGACAGCGTGCAGGAAGGCCGCAAGTTCGTCGAAGCCTATGTGGCCTACGTCCATTATGTTGAAGGCATCGCCCAGAGCGTCCATGGCGCTGGCCATCACGCCGAGACAAAGGCTGCGGCAGTACATCAGCACTGAGAGCCGATTGGTCGACAGATAATTATTGGAACCTGCACGTTGAAAGGGAGCCGAATGGCTCCCTTTTCTATTGCAGCGAAGAGAAATCGCTTCCTTTGAAAGCATCATTCCCGCGTCCTGGATTTGTTGCCTGGGGGCTAAGACGCCCTGGCGATTAACTGTGATAAAGTTGACGAGGAGTCGCACGCAAATCACGAAGGAGTAGAGTCATGAGACAATTCTCCCGCATCGTTATGTCGAGTATGTTTGCATTTGCGTTTTTCATGAGCGGGTGTGAACCGCAGAAAGCGTCTCAGCCGCAGGCGGGCCGGGTCGAGGCGACCGAGGCCTACCTGCAGCACTTCGGCATGCCGCCGCAGGGCAAGGAGGGGCGGGCCTACGCCCGGGTGCTCTACCTGCCGGTGAAAGACTCCCCGGGGAAGGTGCGCGCCCTGCCGGTCTTTTTGTTCGACGAAGACGGGCAATTGTCAAAAATCCTCGATCGGCTGACTGGCGGTGAACTGCTGCTCCCGCAGGACAGCGCGTTGTACGACCCCTTTCCAGCGGATCTCGAGGTTGTAGCGGGGCCTCCGCAAAACGGCGTCCTGGAACTGACCCTCAAGACGCAACAGGCCTGGAATGACGAAGACCAGCGGGCGGCGGGACTGTCCCTGGCGGAAACCGCTCTACAGTTTGCCGAGGTGCAGAGCGTCCACATCCGCTTGAACGGCCAACCCATTTCGTTCATGCCGGTTGGCGGTTTTGAACACAATCCCGGTGGGTTGGCCGAGGTGCCGCCGCCGACCCTGACACTTATTGCTGGAATGTGGGAGGACGGGGCTGAAGCCCCGGCGGAGCTGTTGGTCGAATTCGACCGGCCGGTCAAGGTCAATCATTTCCTGCTGAGGAATGCCGAAGGGAACAGGGTGGAGGGGGATTACTATACGTCGATCTTCGAGATGGCGGTCGTGGTTCACCCGAAAAATCCCGGGGCCTATCGCGAGGGGACGGTTCTCCAGGCCGAATGGCACGTTGTGGATGTCCTCGGCCGGTCCGGCAAAGGGGCCACCACATTGCCGTTGAAGCGATTTGAGCACTGAAAAAACGCTGATCCGCCCATGCCCTGTCACGAGAACTGCTGAAGCAGCAGGACCTCGACCTCTTCCCCTTGCCTGAACTCGCCTCCGGCCGGGACCGGGAGCAGAGCCGTCGCCCCTTGCAGGCTGCGGTTCTGTCCGGAGCCCTGTTGCCGGTGGACCACCACGTCATAACGGCCGTCGCGCCAGTCGAGGTGACACCAGAGGAACGCCTGACGCGAACCCTCGGCATAAACATCGGCCAGAAGCCGGCCGTGGCGGCGCTGCGGCAGGCAGTCGCTGCGCCCGGCAAGCCGTCGTAGCGCCGGCACGACGAACAGTTCGAAGGTGGCTGCAGTCGCCGCCGGGTTGCCCGGCAGGCCGAAGAAGGGCTTCCCCTGCAAATGGCCGAACAAGACCGGCTTGCCTGGCTTGATAGCGACCTTCCAGAAGATCCGTTCGAAGCGGGAGGCCGCCAGCGCCGTCTGTACCTGGTCACGCTCGCCGACCGAGACGCCGCCGGTGGTCAAAACCAGATCGGCGCTCGCCGTTTCGGCGATCAGCTGGTCGAGCGACTCCGGGTCGTCCCGGCCGATGTCGGTGGCGAACGCTTCGCCGCCGCACTCGGCGATTCGCGTCATGAGGAAGTGCAGGTTGGAGTTGATGATCTGGCCCGGTCCGGGCACGGTGCCGAGTTCAACCAGTTCGTCGCCTGTCGAGAGGATTGCCACTCTGGGGCGCGGATGGACCACGACCCGCTCGACGCCGGCGCTGGCGAGCAGGCTGATCTCACCGGCGCGCAACAGAACGTTTGCCGCGACCAGGGGCTCCTCTTTGCGGAATTCTTCGCCGCGTCGGCGGATGTGATTGCCGGCTGGCGATGCCTGCAGCGGCAGGACCCTGCCGTCGCGTTCTTCGGCGTTCTCCAGCGGCACGACCGAGACCGCGCCGCCGGGTAGCGGCGCACCGGTGGTGATGCGCACCGCCTTGCCTGGCGACAGGCGATGCGCGAAGGGATGCCCGGCATAAGCTGCGCCGACGATGTCAAAGGCCTGTTTTGTTGCGCCTGCAGAATCTCCCAGTGCATAGCCATCCATGGCCGAATTGTCGCAGGGAGGCATGTCCCAGTTGGCCCTGGCCGGTGCCGCAAGGACGAGACCCGCCGCGGAGGGTAAAGGGCTTTCCCGTGGTGCCAGGGGCGTCGTATTGTCCAACACCAACTGCAGCGCTTCAGGGTATGTCAGCATCAGTTTTTCTCCACGGAAAATACAAGTCAAAGCAACGATCGGCTTCGGCGTTGACCTGATCGCGCACCTGCTGAAACCCCCGCATCAGTTCGAGAATCTCGCCGGTCAGTTGAGAGGCGCCCCCGCCTTTGCCGCCGATGCGGCGCTTCAGGATCGGGAAGGGCGATGTCTCTTCCATGGTCTGCAGCAGTGCCCAGACCTTGCGATACGACATGCCGAGTTCGCGGGCGGCCGCGCTGATCGAGCCGGTGCGCTCGACGGCCGTCAGCAGCCGGTAGCGGCCGTCGCCGAGGAACGGCTGGCCATCGACCTCCAGCCAGACCTTGCTGCGAATCCGCATCTGCTTCATGCCAGGTAGCGCTCGACGATCAGGTCGCAGAGCCCCTTGGCGTCGTTGATGTCATAGCACGGCACGTCGAGATCGAAGGGCGCGTCCGAGGCCACCGCAATCAGGGTCGGGTCATGCTCCTCGCCGCGGCAGAGCAGGCCGGGGCTGCGCTCCCGGCGGTTGACTTCGATCTTGGGCATGGCGCTTTTCTTGAAGCCTTCGGTGAGGACGATGTCGACGTCGTCGAAATAGCGGGCGACGGTCTGTTCCAGGGTCGGTTCCCCGTCCGGCGGGAAGATCTTGACCATGGCCGCCTTGGCCGGCGAGGTGATGATCATGGTATCGGCCCCGGCTTGGGTGAGGCGCCAGGAGTCCTTCCCCTCGCGGTCGATGTCGAAGCGATGGGCATCGTGCTTGACCACGCCGACCCGGTAGCCGCGCCGCTTCAGCTCGGCTATCAGCTTTTCCAGCAGGGTCGTCTTGCCGGTGCCGCTTTTTGCGACGACCGAAACGACAGGGATACTCATGACTCCTCCTTCTTGATGCGGTCCAGCTGCTCACGGGTGTTGATGTTGATCAGGGAACGCTCCCAGCCGTCCGGCATCTGGTGCCAATCGAGAAAATTAACCGCAATGCGCTGGTAGAAATCGTAAATCTGGTATTGGCCTTGCTGCAGCATCTTCTCCATGTGGGGCAGGCAGCGCTTGTGGTAGAGGGCGAACACCGGCTCAAAGGCCTCCGGCGTGCGCGGCACCACGGCATCGCAGCCGTTGCGGCGTTCGAGCAGCAGCTCAACGATACGGCCGTCGGGGTACGGCATGTCGCAGGGTGCGACAAAAATCCAGTCGGTGGTGGCGGTCACCAACCCGGTGTAAAGCCCACCCAGGGCGCTGCCGGGATAGATGTCCGGCACGGCGGGGATGCCCGGCAGGGTCAGGTCGGGGCGGTCACCGGCGATCAGAACGCTCGCGAAATAGTGGCGCAGCAGTTCAAGAGAGCGGGTGAACAGTGTTTGACCCGCCACGGCAATGTGTGCCTTGTCCTGCCCCATGCGGCGGCTTCTCCCCCCCGCAAGCAGGACCCCGGTGACGTTATGTGTAAGAGCGTTGTGCGTATTTTGCATAGCGATAACGTTATATCCAGGCGCAGATTAAATTCAAGCTAATAATTTTTCGAAAAGTTGACCTCGGTCAAACTCCTTTTCAGAAAAACGTTTTATAGGTGGCTTGAGGTGGAAATTTGCCGGCCTTGCGCTAGGCTTCAGGACATCCACCGCGCCGTGATCGATTCCTGGTTTCTCTTGCGCTGTTATGCCCTTTTCGGGCTCTCCGATGAATCGACGCTTTCATTGCAACCTCCAGCCATTCGAGAGGGATTCTTATGACGGGACGCACACTGAATTGTCTGACGTTGCTGTTGGCGGTGCTGTTGTGGCTGCCATCCGTGGGGCTGGCGCAAACGGGCGACCCGCAGCGCGGAGAGGCCCTGTACGTCGGCACGATCGCTTTTTCCGCCGGAGGCGCCCCCTGCCTCGCCTGCCACGGCATCGCCGGCCACGAACTCGGCTTTGCGGCCGGAGCCAGCTACGGCCCGGACCTGACCGGGCTCTTCGATGACTATGGCGAAGACGGGGTGGCGGGCATCCTCGAAGACCCGTCGGCTTTTGACAGCATGCAGGCCATTTATACCGACCGGCCCCTGAACGAGGACGAGCAGGCCGATCTGGCGGCCTTTTTTGCCGCGATGGCAAGCAGGGCACAGCCCGACATCGGCGCCGGCCTGGCGGGACATGTCGTGCTGGTGACGCTGTTTTTGCTGGTATTGATCGGCGCTTTCGGCTGGCGCCGCCACAAGGGTGTACGCCGCCCGCTGGTTGAACGGACCCGTTCCGGGAAGGGAGAGGTGGCATGAGCTGGATCAAGGATATCGTCGACCCCAAGTCCCGCAAATGGGAGGAGTTCTACCGCAACCGCAACCAGTGCGACAAGGTGGTGCGCAGCACCCACGGCGTCAACTGCACCGGCAGCTGTTCGTGGAACGTACACGTCAAGGACGGCATCGTCGGCTGGGAACTGCAGGCCACCGACTACCCGGAGCTCGAGGCGGGCCTCCCGCCGTATGAACCGCGCGGCTGCCAGCGCGGCATCTCCTTTTCCTGGTACCTCTACAGCCCGCTGCGCATCAAGTACCCCTACCTGCGCGGCGTTCTGACCGACCTCTGGCGCGCGGCCAGGGCCGAGCACCCGGACCCGGTCGCCGCCTGGACGGCGATCGTCGAAGACCCGGCCAGGCGCAAGAGCTACCAGCAGGCGCGCGGCAAGGGCGGCTTCCGCCGTTCCAGCTGGGACGAGGTCGAAGAGATCATCGCCGCCTCGACCATCTACACCATCAAGAAGTACGGCGCCGACCGCCTGGTCGGCTTCTCGCCGATTCCGGCCATGTCGATGCTCAGCTTCGCCGGCGGCTCGCGCTTCATGCAGCTGCTCGGCGGCGCCAACCTGAGCTTTTACGACTGGTACTGCGACCTGCCCAACGCCTCGCCCGAGATCTGGGGCGAGCAGACCGATGTGGCCGAGAGCGCCGACTGGTACAACAGCAAGTACATCGCGGTCATGGGCTCGAACCCGGGCATGACCCGCACCCCGGACGTGCACTATTTGACCGAGGCCCGGCACAACGGCACCAAGGTCACCGTCATCTCCCCCGACTTCAGCATGACCTCGAAATACGCCGACAACTGGATTCCGGTGCACGCCGGCCAGGATGGCGCCTTCTGGATGGCGGTCAACCACGTCATTCTGAGCGAGTTCCATCACAAGGCACAGACGCCTTACTTCATGGACTACCTCAAGCGCTACAGCGACACGCCCTTCCTGATCGAGCTTGAGGAGAAAGACGGCACCTTGACGCCGGGCCGGATGGCGACCGCCGGCGACCTTGCGCGCTACAACAAAGAGGAGAATGGCCGCTTCAAGTACCTGGTGTGGGACGAGACGAGCCAGCAGGCGCGCATGCCGCTCGGCACGCTCGGCTTCCGCTGGCAGGAGAAGAAGGGCCAGTGGAACCTGCAGATGAAGGACGGCCAGGACGGCAGCGACCTCGACCCGCTGCTGTCGTTGAGCGAATCGCACGATGAGGTGCTGCAGGTGGCCTTCGACGACTTCGGCGGCGAACAGACCCTGCAGCGCGGCGTACCGGTCAAGTACCTCGAAACGGTCAGGGGGCGGATCGCCGTGACCACGGTCTTTGATCTGCTGATGGCCCAGTTCGGCGTCAACCGCGGCCTGGCCGGCGACTACCCGGCCGATTACGAAGCCGACGGCGCCTATACCCCGGCCTGGCAGGAGAAGTATACCGGCATCGACCGCGCCAACATCGTCCAGTTCGCCCGCGAGTGGGCGTCCACCGCCGAGCGGACCGAAGGCAAATGCTCGATCATCATCGGCGCCGGCATCAACCACTGGTATCACGCCAACCTGATCTACCGCGCCGGCATCGTCGCCCTGATGCTGTGCGGCTGCGTCGGCCGCAACGGCGGCGGCCTCAATCATTACGTCGGCCAGGAGAAGCTCGCTCCGGCCGCCCCCTGGGCGACCATCATGGGGGCGCTCGACTGGTCGAAGCCGCCGCGCTTCCAGAACGCGCCGTCCTACCACTACGTGCACAGCGACCAGTGGCGCTACGAGCGCACCTCGGACGAAGTCAAGATCAATCCGGTGGCGGCTAGCAACCAACTCACCGCGGGACACACCATGGACCACCAGGTGCGTGCGGTGCGCAACGGCTGGCTGCCGTTCTATCCGCAGTTCGACCGCAGCCCGATCGAGACGGTCAAACAGGCCGAAGCCGCCGGCGCCGCCAGCAACCAGGAGATCGTCGACTGGACGGTGAAGCAGCTCAAGGACAAGACGATGAAGTTCGCCGTCGAGGACCCCGACGCGCCGGAGAACTGGCCGCGGCTGTGGATCATCTGGCGCGGCAATGCCCTGATGTCGAGCGCCAAGGGGCACGAATATTTCCTCAAGCATTATCTCGGCACCCACACCAACAGCGTGGCGCCGGAGACCGCCGAGGAGTTCGTCAAGGACGTCAAGTGGCACAAGCAGGCGCCCGAAGGCAAGCTCGACCTGGTGGTCGACATCAACTTCCGCATGGACACCTCGGCGCTCTATTCCGACATCATCCTGCCGACGGCGACCTGGTACGAGAAGGACGACCTCAACAGCACCGACATGCACTCCTTCATCCACCCCTTGCAGGAGGCCGTGCCGCCCTGCTGGGAATCGCGCAGCGACTGGGACATCTTCAAGGCGTTGGCGAAGAAGGTCAGCGAACTGGCGGTGACCCACCTGCCCGAGCCGGTGCGCGAGATCGTCGCCGTGCCGCTGCAGCACGACACCCCGGCGGAGATGGCGCAGCCCGACATGAAGGACTGGAGCAAGGGCGAGTGCGAGCCGATCCCCGGCAAGACCATGCCCGGCCTGGTGGTGGTGGAGCGCGACTACGTCAACCTCTACAACCGCTTCATCTCCTACGGTCCGGAAGTGCCCAAGAACGGCATCGGCGCTCACGGCCTGACCTTCCCGGTCGCCGACTTCTACGACGAGCTGAAGGCCGACGGGCCGACCGAGAGCTGGAACGGCCAGACCTACCCCTCGCTGGCGGAGGCGAAGAACGCCGCCGAGATCATCCTCAAGCTGGCGCCGGAGACCAACGGCGAGATCGCCTACCGCGCCTTCCAGGCCGAGGAGAAGAAGGTCGGCCTGCCGCTCACCGACCTGGCGGAACAGAACCGCGGCGTGCGCATGACCTTTGCCGACATCGCCGCCCAGCCGCGCCGTCTGCTCAATAGCCCGATCTGGACCGGTCTGATGGACAACGGCCGCGCCTACTCAGCCTACTGCATCAACGTCGAAAAACTGGTCCCCTGGCGCACCCTGACCGGCCGCCAGCACTTCTACCTCGACCACGAGGGCTATATCGCAGCCGGCGAGCATCTGCCCGCCTACAAGCCGAAGCCCGACCACAGCACCCTGCAGGACTTCCTGGTGACGGAGGCGGAAGACAAGAGCATCATGCTCAACTACCTGACGCCGCACGGTAAGTGGAGCATCCACAGCACCTACGGTGACAACCACCGCATGCTGACCCTCTCCCGCGGCTGCCACCCCTTCTGGCTCAACGACCGGGACGCTGCCGAGATCGGCGTGGCCGACAACGACTGGGTCGAGGTCTACAACGACCACGGCGTGGTGGTCACCCGGGCGATCGTCAGTTCGCGCCTGCCGCGCGGCATCTCGTTCCTCTATCACTCGCCGGAGCGGACCGTCGGCGTGCCCAAATCGCCGTTGCGCGGCAACAAGCGGGCCGGCGGCCACAACAGCCTCAACCGCATCCGCCTCAAGCCGAACCTGATGCTCGGCGGCTACGGCCAGTTCACCTATGGCTGGAACTACTGGGGCCCGACCGGCGCCAACCGCGACACCTACATCCTGGTACGCAAACTCAAAGGAGAGCCGAACTGGTAACGGCCAGTGGAGAATAAGGAGCTATGACGATGAATGTACGCGCACAGGTGTCATCGGTATTCCATCTCGACAAGTGCATCGGCTGCCACACCTGCAGCATCGCCTGCAAGAACCTCTGGACCGACCGCAAGGGCGCCGAGTACATGTGGTGGAACAACGTCGAAACCAAGCCGGGGACCGGTTACCCGACCAAGTGGCAAGACCAGGAGCAGTACAAGGGCGGCTGGCAGCGCTCAGGATCGCAGCTGAACCTCAAGCTCGGCAGCAAGGCCGGCCTGCTCGGCAAGATCTTTCACAACCCCAGCCTGCCGACCATGGACGACTATTACGAGCCGTTCACCTACCGCTACGGCGACCTCACCAGCGCCCCGGCCGGCGACGACCAGCCGACCGCCCGGCCAGTCTCCATGGTCAGCGGCAAACCGATGAAGATCGAGGCAGGACCCAACTGGGACGACGACCTCTCCGGTTCGACCGTCTACGCCGCCAACGACCCCGGCGTCGTAAAGCTCACCGAAGAAGAGCAGCAGCAGCTGTTCGCCATCGAGAAGATGGTCTTCTTCCACCTGCCGCGCATCTGCAACCACTGCCTCAACGCCGGCTGCGTCGCCAGCTGCCCCTCCGGGGCGATCTACAAGCGCGGCGAGGACGGCATCGTCCTGATCAACCAGGACAAGTGCCGCGGCTGGCGCATGTGCGTCTCGGCCTGCCCCTACAAGAAGACCTACTACGGCTGGGCCAGCGGCAAGTCGGAGAAATGCATCCTCTGCTACCCGCGCCAGGAAGCCGGCGAAGCCCCCGGCTGCTTCCACTCCTGCGTCGGCCGCATCCGCTTCCTCGGCGTGCTGCTCTACGATGCCGACCGCATCGAGTCGGTCGCCATGCAGGAGGATAAAGACCTGGCCGCGGCCCAGCGGGAGATCATCCTCGATCCGTTCGACCCGCAGGTGATCGCCGCCGCGCAAAAATCCGGCGTTCCCGAGCAGGTCCTCAAGGCGGCCAGGAAGTCACCGGTCTACAAGTTCGTCAAGGAGTGGGGGATCGCCCTGCCGCTGCACCCCGAGTTCCGCACCCTGCCGATGCTCTTCTACGTGCCGCCGCTGCTGCCGGTGCTGTCGATGGAGAACCAGGGCAGGCAGAAGCTGGCGGAGGAGTTCTTCACCACCCTGGAGCAGGCCCGCCTGCCGATGCAGTACCTGGCCGGCATGTTCGCCGGCGGCAACGAGGAGGAGGTCAAGGCGGTCTATCGCAAGCTGATCGCCGTGCGCCTGCAGCGTCGCAACCTGAGTGTCGGCGATATCTCCGCCGAAGAGGCGGCCAAGGCCTGCGACACTGCCGGCTTGAGCAGCGAGCAGGTCGACGCCGTCTTTCGCATGACCGCGCTGACGCGGATCAAGGAACGCATCGTCATCCCGCCGATGCTGCGGGAGCAGGCGATCGAGGCCGGCATGGACCCCGAACAACATCGGCAGGAGATGGGCTTCGGCAGCCGCATCGCGCCGAAAAGGCGGTGGTAGCCATGTTTGATCTGACCACTCACCAAGGCATCTGCAGGCAATTTGCGACGTTGTTCACCTACCCCGACGAGCGGGTCGGAGAGCAGGCCGCCGCCTGTGCCGCGCAGCTGCGGGACTTCAACCCCGAAGCCGGCAGCGCACTGGACAGATTCTGCGAATTTCTCGGAGCCAGCGAACCTGCGCGGATCGAGGAGGCCTTTACCGGCACCTTTGACCTGCAGGCCCTCTGTCACCCCTACGTCGGCTACCAGCTCTGCGGCGAGAACCAGCAGCGCACCTTCTTCATGCTGCGCCTGCGCGAACTCTATCGTCACTACGGTTTTACCCCCGGCAGCGACCTGCCCGACCATTTCAGCGAGGTGCTGCGCTTCGTCGCCTCGATCGACGACCGGGAGTGCCGCCAGGAGATTCTCGTCGACGGCCTGCTGCCGGCGCTGGAGAAATGTACCAGGGGGATGGATGACGACCAACGGCCCTACCTGGAGCTGATCAGGGCCCTGCAGGGCTTCCTGGCAGAAACGACCATGGCTGAAGCCGGGCGACCGGCAACGGAGCGGATAAAGGAGAGTCTCTCATGACGGACATGATCCTGTTTGGCGTCTTCCCTTACGTGGCGGTGGCGCTGATGGTCGGCGTCGGCCTCTATCGCTATTGCATCGACCGTTATTCCTGGTCGTCCCAATCCTCGCAGTTCCTGGAGAGCCGGCTGCTCTACTGGGGTTCCGTCCCCTGGCACTACGCCATCCTGCTGATCCTGCTCGCCCATTTTTTGGCCTTCCTGGTGCCGACCGGCTGGGGCGTGCTGCTCGGCCGGCCGGTGCGGCTCTACCTGCTCGAGGTCACCGGCATGGCGCTGGGCCTCTGCACCCTGATCGCCATCATTCTGCTGGTGGTGCGGCGGATCATGAACCCGCGGGTCGCCGCCGTCACCAGCGTGATCGACTGGCTGGTGCTGGCGGCTCTGCTGCTGCAGATCGCGACCGGTGTGTACATCGCCTTCACCCTGCGCTGGGGGTCGGTCTGGTACCTGCACACCGCGACGCCCTGGCTCTGGTCGCTGGTGAAGCTCGATCCGCAGGTGCAGTATTTGGCGGTGCTGCCGGCAGTGGTCAAGCTGCACGCCTTCAATGCTTTCCTGATCCTGGCGCTGTTCCCCTTCTCTCGCCTGGTGCATGTCGTCAGCGTCCCGCTCGGTTACCTGGCGCGTCCCTGGCAGGTGGTGGTCTGGTACCGGGCGCGGGCCCGCGGCTAGGCGTTTCAACCCTCCAACAGGAAAGATGGAGACATGCTGGAAGTCGCAACCGCAAAGTCACATAAAGTTCTCTTTCTGAACACGCTCGCCTTTACGGTCTGCTTCGCCGCCTGGATGTTCAACGGTGTGCTGGTGACCTTCCTGGCCGACAACCAGGTGTTCGAATGGGGACCGGTGGAGATCGGCTGGCTGATGGGGATCCCGGTCCTGACCGGCTCGCTGTTCCGCCTGCCTGCCGGAATGCTGACCGACAAGTTCGGCGGCAAGCCGGTTTACGGCACCCTGCTGTTCATCAGTGCCGTACCGATGTACCTGCTGTCGAAGGCCGACAGCTTCGCCACCTTCGCCCTCTGCAGTTTCGGCTTCGGCCTGGCCGGGGTGAGCTTCTCCATCGGCATCGCCTTCACCTCGGTCTGGTACCCGCGCAAGAACCAGGGGACCGCCCTCGGCATCTTCGGCGCCGGCAACGCCGGTGCGGCGCTGACCACCCTGCTGGCGCCGACCCTGCTGAACCGTTTGACCAATAACGGCACCCACCTCGAGGGGTGGCGCGAGCTCCCCGTCTATTACGCGCTGGTGCTAGCGGCCATGGGGGTGGTTTTCTTCCTGTTTGCCGAGAACCGTAAACCCGCTTCCTCGGGCAAATCGTTCGGCCAGATGCTGACCCCCCTGAAGAGCGTGCGGGTCTGGCGTTTCGGCCTCTACTATTTCCTGGTGTTCGGCTGCTTCGTCGCCTTCTCGCAGTGGCTGGTCCCCTATTTCGTCAATGTCTACTACCTGCCGCTGGTCACCGCCGGCCTGTTCGCCTCGATGTTCAGCCTCCCTTCGGGGGTGATCCGCGCCCTGGGCGGCTGGCTGTCCGACAAGTTCGGCGGGCGTACCATCATGTACTGGGTGCTCGGCGCCTCGACCCTGATCAGCTTCCTGGTCATCATCCCCAAGATGGACATCTATTCGCCGGGTCGCGGGATCATGGCCCAGCGCGCCGGGGTCGTCAAGGAGGTCACCGCGGATCGCATCCTGGTCGGCGAGCAGACTTACACCTTCAAGCAGCGGCAGGAGCTGGCCCAGTACAAGGATGACCAGATGCTGATCTTCCCCACCAAGCAGACCTGGCAGGAGCCGGTGGTCGAGGTGGGGCAGGAGGTCAAGAAGAAGGAGCTGCTGGCCAAGGGGGTGACGCGCATCTTCTTCCAGGCCAACGTCTGGGTGTTTGCGGTCTTCGTCATCCTGCTCGGCAGCATCTGGGGGATCGGCAAGGCGGCGGTCTACAAGCTGATCCCGGACTACTTCCCCGAAGAGGTCGGGGTGGTCGGCGGCATGGTCGGCGTGCTCGGCGGCCTGGGCGGGTTCTTCTGCCCGATCATCTTCGGCTACCTGCTCGAGTGGACCGGGCTCTGGACCAGCTGCTGGATGTTCATGTTCCTGCTCTCACTGGCCTGCTTCATCTGGATGCACCTGACCGTGCAGTCGATGATGAAAGAGAAACACCCGGAAGACATGCTGAAGATCGAACAGGATCACAAGTCCATCATGGAAGAGGCCCTCAAGGAGTGACAATATGCCGACCAATCTTGACAAGTGGGACGTCGAAGACGAGCAGTTCTGGAACACCACGGGGAAGAAGATCGCCTCGCGCAACCTGTGGATCTCGATTCCCAGCCTGCTGTGCGGTTTCGCCGTCTGGCTCTACTGGAGCATCATCACCGTACAGATGCTCAACCTCGGCTTTCCCTTCACCCAGCCCGAGCTGTTCACCCTCTCGGCGATCGCCGGTCTCTCCGGGGCGACCCTGCGCATCCCCAGCTCGTTTCTCATCCGTATTGCCGGCGGCCGCAACACCATCTTCCTGACCACCGCCATGCTGATGGTCCCGGCGGTCGGCACCGGCCTCGCCCTGCAGAACATCAACACGCCGATCTGGGTCTATTACCTGCTGGCGCTGCTCTCCGGCATCGGCGGCGGCAACTTCGCCTCGTCGATGTCGAACATCAGCTTCTTCTTCCCGAAGAAGGTGCAGGGCACCTCCCTCGGCCTCAACGCCGGCCTGGGGAACTTCGGCGTGACCACCATGCAGATCCTCATCCCGCTGGTGATGACCATGGGCATCTTCGGCGGCGAGCCGATGACCCTGGTCAGCTCGAGCGGCACGCTGATCGGCAAGATCCCGGCCGGGACCGCGACCTACATCCACAACGCCGGTTACATCTGGCTGGTGCTGCTGATCCCGCTTGCCTTCGCCGGCTGGTTCGGCATGAACAACATCGTCACCGACGCGGTGTCACCGAATATCGGTCCCCCGCCGCTGTGCTTCACCAAGATTCTCGGTCTGCTGGCGATCGCCTTCGTCACAGCATCGGCGGGCCTTTACCTGCTCCTCCCCGCACCGGTCGGCCTGGGCCTGCTCAGCAAGTGGATCGTCCTGCCGCTGGTGATCGCCGCCACGGTGTACGGCATGAAATACCTGACCTCGGGGGCGCTGCGCGCCAATCTCGATCGCCAGTACCGCATCTTCGGCAACAAGCACACCTGGGCCATGACCATCATCTACACCATGACCTTCGGCTCCTTCATCGGCTACTCGGCGGCCTTCGCCCTGTCGATCAAGGTCATCTTCGGTTACTCGCATATCCTGGTTGACGGTGTGCTGACTCACAACACGGTCAACCCCAACGGCCCCAGCGCCCTGACGTTTGCCTGGATGGGTCCGTTCATCGGTGCGCTGATCCGTCCGGTCGGCGGCAAGATTTCCGACAAGTTCGGCGGCGCCATCGTCACCCAGTGGGTCTCGATCGTCATGATCGTCTCGGCGCTCGGCTGCGCCTGGTTCATGAAGGCCACCTACGCCTCGGCGACTCCGGAAGATTATTTCGTGCCGTTCCTGATCCTGTTCATCATCCTGTTCGCCGCCACCGGCGTCGGCAACGGCTCCACCTTCCGATCGATCGCCATGATCTTCGACAAGGAGCAGGCCGGCCCGGTCCTCGGCTGGACCTCGGCGGTCGCCGCCTACGGCGCCTTCATCATCCCCCAGGTGTTCGGCGAGCAGATCAAGGCGACCACGCCGGAATACGCCCTCTACGGCTTCGCCGTCTTCTATTTCCTCTGCCTGGCGCTCAACTGGTGGTTCTACACCCGCAAGAACGCCTACATCCAGAATCCGTAACCGAGGGAGTCACCCATGGACCAGCAGCAACTGTCAGCACACATACTCGACCTGGCACCCGATGCCATCCTGTACGCCGACCGCGAGGGGACCATCCGCCTGTGGAACAAGGGAGCAGAGCGCATCTTCGGCTTTGCGGCCAAGGATGCGCTTGGCCGGTCGCTCGATCTGATCATCCCGGAAAAGCTCCGGGCAAGGCACTGGGAAGGCTATCACAAGACCATGGCGACCGGCGAGACGCGCTACGGCACCGAGCTGCTGTCGGTGCCGGCCACGCACCAGAGCGGCAGTCGGCTCTCCACCGAATTCTCCATCGTCATGCTGCGCGATGAGGCCGGCCGGCCTCTCGGTGTCGCGGCGATCATGCGCGACATCACCGCGCGCCATCAGCAGGAGAAGGAGATGAAGGAGAGGCTGGCGGCTCTGGAGAGGCCGGCCCCCTGATGTCTCGCGCCGCTGCCGGATAGCCGATCACGCCGGTCTCTAGAGATTCATCACCAATAGCTGTTGACCCTGTCCGCCCTTGCGGATAGGGTTATTTTTTAGAACCCATAACCGATATCAAGGTATGCCACTAAGGCACCAAGACACGAAGACAATCGCAATGTGTTTGTCAGGAGATAAGGTTGAAGTGCTGTTTATTGAGCTTAAACAGGAATTTCTTGGGGCCTTCGTGGCTTAGTGGCCAATGCAACCTGTTATTGGATTATAGGTCCCGGCGTTTTAAGTGCCGGACGATGTATTTTCCATATTAATGCTTGTGAGGTAAGACATGGGAACAAGAATAGGCATCAACGGTTTCGGTCGCATGGGTCGTCTGGCCCTGCGCGCAGCCTGGGACTGGCCGGAACTTGAGATCGTCCATATCAACGAAATCAAGGGCGGACCGGAAACGGCGGCCCACCTGCTCGAGTTCGACTCGGTGCACGGCCGCTGGGATCGCGGCATCCACGCCGCCAACGGGGCCCTGATCATCGGCGGCAAGCCGGTCGGCTTCAGCGACCGCACCAAGCCCGGCGAAGTTTCCTGGGACGAGCTGGGTGTCGACATCGTCATCGAGGCGTCGGGCAAGTTCCGCACCACGGAGCTGTTGCAGCCCTACTTCGACCGCGGGGTGAAGAAGGTCATCGTCGCCGCGCCGGTCAAGCAGGGCGCCCTCAACGTCGTCATGGGGGTCAACGATCATCTCTACCAACCGGACAAACACCATCTGCTCACCGCCGCGTCGTGTACCACCAACTGCCTGGCGCCGGTGGTCAAGGTGCTGCACGAACAGGTCGGCATCCGGCACGGCGTAATCACCACCATCCACGACATGACCAACACCCAGGTGGTCGTCGACGCGCCGCACAAGGACCTGCGCCGGGCGCGGGCGGCGAGCCTGTCGCTGATCCCGACCACCACCGGCTCGGCCACCGCCATCACCCTGATCTATCCCGAGCTGAAGGGCAAGCTCAACGGCCACGCCGTGCGGGTGCCGTTGCTCAACGCCTCGATCACCGACGCGGTCTTCGAGATGCAGCGAGAGGTGACGGAGGATGAGATCAACCGTCTTTTCAAAGAGGCGGAACAGACCTATCTCAAGGGGATCCTCGGCGTGGAGGGTCGGCCGCTGGTCTCGGTCGATTTCAAGGGTGACAAGCGCTCGGCGATCGTCGACGCCCTCTCGACCATGGTGGTCGATGGCACACAGCTTAAAATCCTCGCCTGGTACGTCAACGAGATCGGCTACGTCCATCGCATGATGGAACTGTGCAAAAAAGTCGCCGCAAGCCTTTAGGCCCATGCTTATGAATTTCACGCATCGCTCATCGCTCATCGCTCAGCACAGGTTTTGGTCGTGAACGATCTGCGCAACTACACCCTGGTCACAGCCGCCTCCTGGGGCTTCACACTCACCGACGGCGCGTTGCGCATGCTGGTGCTGCTGCACTTCCACGACCTGGGCTACTCGGCGGTGCAGATCGCCTTTCTCTTCCTGCTCTACGA
>JBFIMV010000016.1:0-16629 GCA_041611575.1 Desulfuromonadales bacterium
CGTCGTCTCCCCCGGCGGTGTGGGATACGACATCAACTGCGGCGTCCGCCTGTTGCGCAGCGGCCTGGATGCCGATGAACTCGAAGCTCACCTGGACCCTCTGGCCGACACCCTGTTCCGCAATATACCTTCGGGGGTCGGCTCCCACCGCCGCGATCTGCGCCTCGGCGAGCGCGAGCTGGCGCAGGTACTGGCGAAAGGGGCGACATGGGCGGTCGACAGCGGGTTCGGTGCCGCTGCGGACCTGGAGTACATCGAGGGGGGCGGGGTGATCGGCGGCGCCGATCCTGACAAGCTTTCGGCGCGGGCTCTCGAGCGCGGCCGGGACCAGCTCGGCACGCTTGGTTCCGGCAATCACTTCGTCGAAATTCAGCGGGTTGAGACGATTTACGATGATGCCAGGGCCGAGGCCCTCGGTCTCTTCCCCGGCCAGGTGACGGTCAGCATCCACACCGGCAGCCGCGGACTGGGTTACCAGGTGTGCGACGATTCGATCAAGATCATGCTCAAGGCGGCGCGCAAGTACGGCATCGACCTGCCCGACCGCCAGCTCTGCTGCGCGCCGCTGGGGAGCGACGAGGCCGGCGATTACCTGGCGGCCATGGCCTGTGCCGCCAACTATGCCTTTGCCAACCGCCAGGTGATCACGGCCTGGGTGCGCGAGACCTTCGAACAGGTGTTGCGCAAAAGTCCTGCCGATCTCCGCCTGGGAGTCGTCTACGATGTCTGTCACAATATCGCCAAGTGGGAGGAGCATGTCGTCGCTGGCAGGAAACGGCGGCTCTGCGTGCACCGCAAGGGGGCGACGCGCGCCTTCCCGCCCGGGCATGCCGAAATTCCGGCTGCTTACCGGGCAATCGGCCAGCCGGTGCTGATCCCCGGTGACATGGGCCGCTACTCTTACGTGCTTACCGGAACACCCGGGGCCTACGAGGAAACCTTCGGCTCGACCTGCCACGGTGCCGGTCGGGTGCTGTCCCGCCATGCCGCCAAAAAGGCCGCCCGCGGCCACGACATCATCGGCGAGCTCGCCGGGCGCGGCATCCGGGTGCGCGCCGCCGGACGGGCGACCGTGGCGGAGGAGATGCCGGACGCTTACAAGGACGTCGCCGAGGTGGTGGACGTGGTGCAGCAGGCCGGCATCGGCCACATCGTGGCGCGGCTTCGGCCGATGGCGGTGATTAAAGGATAGTGCTGAGCGATGAGTGCTGAGCGATGAGCAACTCAAGCCAATGAGAGGTTGGAGATCATGAAAGTATTCGTGACTGGAGCGACCGGGTTTGTCGGCAGCGAGGTGGTCAAGCAGCTTCTCGCGGCGAAACATGCGGTGCGGGCGTTGGTGCGGGAAGGTTCAGAGGCGAAGCTCAAGCAGCGGGATCAGGTCGAGATCCATTACGGTGACGCGACCGATGAAGCGAGCCTTGCCGGTGCCCTTGAAGGGTGCAATGCGATCATCCACCTGATCGGCATCATCCGCGAGTTTCCCGGACGGAAGATCACTTACCGGCGCCTGCACGTCGAGACCACGGAAAACCTGCTCGCGGCGGCAGAAGAGCAGGGTGTGCGGCGCTTCCTGCACATGAGCTCCAACGGTGCGCGCAAAGACGGCACGACGGGCTATCACCGCACCAAATGGCAGGCCGAGCAGCTGGTGCGCGATTCCGGCCTCGACTGGACGATCTTTCAGCCCTCGATGATCATCGGCCCCGGCAGCGAATTCGTCGTCATGCTCACCGAACTGATCCGCCGGCTGCCGGTGGTGCCGGTGGTCGGCGACGGTTGCTATCGCATGCAGCCGGTGGCACTCGAACAGGTCGCTGCGAGTTATGTCGCAGCCCTGGCCATGCCCGGGACGATCGGTTCGACCTACGCGCTCGGCGGCGGCGCAAGCTACAGCTATGAAGAGATCCTCGACCTGACCGCGCAGGCGATGGGTCGCGGCAAGCCGCCCAAGGTCCATCAGCCGCTGTTCATGGTGCGGCCGATGGTCAAGGTCATGGAGCTGAGCGACAGCTCTCCCCTGACCAGCGATCAGCTGACGATGCTGCTCGAAGGCAACGTCTGTGATCCGCAGGCCTGGGCCGAGGCTTTCGGTTTGGTGCCGGAGAGTTTCGCCGACAGCATCGGCCGCTGTGTGAGCGGGAGCTGACATGCCCCCTGCCCGCTGTCGTTGCCCCTGGGTCGATCTCGACAAGCCGGATTATGTCGCCTATCACGATCAGGAGTGGGGCGTGCCGGTGCGCGACGACCGCAAGCTCTTCGAATTTCTGCTGCTCGAAGGGGCGCAGGCCGGGTTGAGCTGGTACACCGTGTTGCGCAAGCGGGAGCACTACCGGAAGGTCTATGACAATTTCGATGCGGCGCGGGTGGCCCGTTACGATGACTCCAAGATCGCCGCCCTGCTCGCCGACCCCGGCATCATCCGCAACCGGCTCAAGGTGCACGCCTCGATCGGCAACGCCCGCTGCTTTCTGGCCGTTCAGGAGGAGTTCGGCAGCTTTGCCGACTATCTCTGGCGATTCGTCGATGGCCGACCGATCGTCAACCGCATTGTCACCATGGCCGATTACCGGGCGACCAGCGCCGAATCTGACGCCATGAGCCGCGACCTGCGGCAACGGGGTTTCAAATTCGTCGGTTCGACCATCTGCTACAGCCACATGCAGGCGACCGGCATGGTCAACGACCACAGCCTCGACTGCTTCCGCCGCGACGAAATCATCGCCTCCTGCGCGCCTGTCCCCTAGCGATCGATCGCCACCTTCAAGCCCAGACCGAACATGACGCTGCCGGTCAGGCCGTCGAAGACCCTCCCGACCCTTGGTTTGCGCAGCCAGTTGCGCGCCTGCTTCACCCCCAGGGCCAGCAGGCACTGCCAGATCATGGCGATGACGAAATGCAGCCCGGCCAGGAGCAGGGATTGTGCCAGCGCCGAACCGGCCGGATTGATGAACTGCGGCAGGAAGGCCATGTAGAAGACCACGGCCTTGGGGTTGAGCACGTTCGACAGGAACCCTTCACGCAGCGAGCGCTGCATCCGGAAAGCCTTCACTTCGACTGTGCCCCCGTTGGTGATGACCAGGGAATTCCGTCGCAGAACCCTCGCCCAGCTGCCGATCCCCAGCCAGATCAGGTACCCGGCTCCGGCCAGCTTCAGCGCGCTGAAGGCCCAGGCGGCCTGGAGCAGGATCAGCGAAATGCCCACCGCCGAGATGACGGCATGGACGAACAGGCCCGAACAGATGCCGAGACTGCTTGCGGCGCCGTCACGCCAGCCGCCGCGGGCGGTGTTGCGGATCACCAGCAGGGTGTCGAGCCCGGGCGTGATGGTGATGATCGTGATGGCGATCAGGCAGGCGGTCAAGTCTTGAGTGATGATCATCTAAAGGTTCTCATCCTCGGGGGCCGAAGAGCTGAAGCTGTAGGAGGCGACGACGCCGCGGTCGTCGAAGCGTATGACCAGGTCGCGGGTGAGCGTCCGGCTGTACTGGCCGTAGGTCCAGGTCTTGCGGCCGTCTTCGAGTCCGGTCCGCCACGGCTGGCCGAACTGCCTGCGGATATCCTCCCTGGTCGTCTTGCCGATCTCGATCTGCTTGACCGCGGCGACCGGGAAGGGGCGGCCGACGTACGCGGCGCAGCCGGTGAACGGCAGGCTGAGGGCGGCGAGCAGAGCAAAGGTGACGATGAATCGAAGCTGGCGCATGTCTTTCTCTCCGAGATTTGTTGGGGTTTGTATTCGCATCGCCGGGTCATTCCCCGGTGTCCGGTTCCTTCCAATAGGTCTGCTTGTGTCCCTTCGCCTCGTAGTCCTTCAGGAGCCGGTCGGCATCCTCTGCCGACAGGGCGCCGGCCACCCTGAAGCGCTGGCCGTTTTCGTCGAGCCGCACGACCTGCCAGAGGTCGCCGGTGTCGTCTGCGCCGTTCAGGGTGTTTCCCCTGGGTTACGGGCAGGAGGCTCGACCATCTTCTTGTGCAACTGCACCGGCACGGCCTGCCGGCGGCGCATGCGCAGGTTAAGCATTTCCACGACCACCGAGAACGCCATGGCGAAATAGATGTAGCCTTTGGGCACATGCACGTCGAAGCCTTCGACCATCAGGGTGACGCCGACCATGATGAGGAACGACAGGGCGAGAATCTTGATGGTCGGGTGGGCATCGACGAAATCGCCGATCGCTCTGGCGGCAAGCAGCATGACCAGGACTGCAGTAATAATGGCGATGGCCATGATCGAGATGTGCTCTGCCAGGCCGACCGCCGTGATGACCGAGTCGAGGGAGAAGACGACATCGAGCACGGCGATCTGCGCGAGGACGGCACCGAAACTGGCGACTGCCACAGGCTGATGCGAGACATCGACCCCTTCAAGGCTGTTGTGGATTTCATGGGTGGCCTTGGCGAGGAGGAACAGCCCTCCGCCGATCAGGATCAGATCGCGTCCCGATATCTCCTGGCCGAACAGGGTGAACCAGGGGTCGGTCAGGCCGACGACCCAGGCGATGGAGAAGAGCAACACCAGGCGGGCCAGCATGGCGAGGCCAAGACCGATGTTGCGCCCGAGGTTGCGCTGGTTCTCCGGGAGTCGCCCGACAAGGATGGAAATGAAGATAATGTTGTCGATCCCCAGGACGATCTCCAGGGCCGTCAGGGTGCCGAGGGCAATCCAGGCCTCGGGGCTGGTCAACCATTCGAACATCGCTTCGCTCCGTCGTCTCGTTCCGCCGTGTGGTTATTACGGCGGTCTGCCGGGGTTGATATCCGCGCGCGGGAAAGCGCAGACCCTTGAATAGGGGAGGATTCGGCACGGTATGAGTATCGTGCCGAATCGCCGGCTGTCAAGAGGCCAGGTCGGCTTCCGGCTACTGCGGCGCAACCACCCGGAAGCTGACCGAGGCGGTCTCCCGGCCATTGTGGTCCTGGTTGTGAATTCTCACGTCATAGGTCCCGGGCCGGGTCGGAACGCGGAAGTGGAACATCCCCCGGGTGCGGCCTTCGAGGTGCTGATAACTCAGGGCGTGTTTTTGATTGACGTCTTCATCGCCGTGCGGCACCTCGGCGGGGATGACGCCCATCCAGGCGTCCCAGGGGAAATGCTTCGGTACGCTGAACGTCACGTTGAGGATCTCTCCCGGGGCATAAACATTTTGATTCAATTCCAGGTGGCTTGTCTGATCCGCCTGAAAAGGCAGGAACTGTCGAACCTCCGCAAGAACCCGCACCGGTGCCGGGCCGAAGGCGCCGAACCCCAGGAGCAGGACCAGCAGGTAACCGGCAGCACCGACCCCGAGCCAGCGGGCTTTCGTGGCGAAGGAGCAGGAAAAGGCCAGGGTGTCGCCGCACTCCTCGAGCTCGACGTAGAGTGCATGCAGGTAGGTAAAAGTCAGGGGCGCCAGGGGAATCAGCAACAGCAGCCCGGCGAGCGGCGCGATGATGAACGTGGCAAAGAGCAGGCCGGCAGCCAGACCGGGAAGGAACACGCGGGCGTAGACCGCCGGTCTCTGCCTGGCATAGGCGCGCCCCTTCAGCAGGGATTCCATTCCGGGCCGGTTGTCATGGAGCAGGACGAACGGAGCGAGCAGGGCCCATGCGGCGAACACCAGGCCCGGCAGGACGAACAGCGCGAGGCCGCCCGAGATCATCAGCCCGGCAAGCAAAACCACGGCGAAAAACCCCCGGAGTCGCTGCAGGCCAAGCAGGAGCAGCGCGAGGATGCCGAGCTCGTCGTCGCTGACGGCCAGCGTGTTGACGGCCAGGACCCAGCTGGAGAGTACGGCCGCGAACAGAACGTGCAGGATGCCGACCAGCCAGGCGGCAGCCGCTCCCTCGCCCATCAGTTCAGGGATCAGGCTGGTGCCGGACGCCAGAATGAGATAGGCGAGGGCTGCGCCAGTCACGGCAATCAGGTTGAGGCTCAAGAGCGATGTCATGCGCCGTTGAAGAGCCTGCCAGGCTTTGTCGAGCAACTGCCCGGAGCCGGAGAGCTGTCGACGGCGAAAAACATTTTCCTGCAGGGACTTATGTTGGAGTCCGTTTAGTACCGGATGCTCGGTGGTTTTAAGCGGTGGGGGTGCATTTCCTGGTTCGTACGGCGCCGGGCCATCGATGCGGCGCCGGCCTTCGAAATCAAAGACGTGTGCGCAGGCCTGGCAGCGCAACGTCACCTTTCTGGCCGGCAGGCGATCGCCGGGCATCACCTTCTGCTCGCCGCAGTTCGGACAGGTGATCGTCACCCGTTTTCTGCGATCTTGCGCGACCGGTGTTTCCGGTTCTTCCGGCTTCGGCACGATCACGGTGTCAGTGGTGTCTGTAGTTTCTGTGGTGTCTGTGGTCGTCGGCCGCAGTGTGGCTGGTTTCAGCGGGAAATGATGCCTGCACTTCGGACAGGTCGCCGCTTTCATGTGTGGCGGAATCCGCTCAGCCGGGACCTCTTTGCTGAAGCCGCACTGCGGACAGGAGAGAGTGAACATCACAATACTTCCAAGGGTGAAGGCTGCCGTTGTGTCCTCGACCGTCATCCGCGATTTCTCAAGTCATGCGCCACAATCATCGCTGCCTGGGGGGTGCGGAGGTGCAGGTGGTTCGGGTTGCTGGTCAGCGCTGATTCTTGCAGTAATCTCTCTCCTTGGCAACGTCTTTCGCTGTCCGGCTGCCTTTGAAGCGTTTCAGGCGGAAGAAGCTCTCACGCTCGCGTTCGGCAAGATATTGATCCATGGCCCGGATGTCACATCGCAGGCCCGGAGCGACCCTCTCTTCGAGGATGCGAATGCGCCTGGTGAGCCTGACCAGCTCTTCGGCGAGTCGGCGGAATTTCCCTTCGAAGCTGGCGAGAGAGAGCATTTCCTCGACAATTCCTTCGAAGGAGTCAATGGCTTCATCGAGCCAGGTCGAACTGCCCAGCATATCGTAAGGGCGTTCGCTGAAAGCCCGGGCCACGGTTTCGTGCCGGATCAGGTCGCGGTAACGCAAGCCGAGCAGGTTCCCTTCGGCGACCTCGATCGCCAGGTCGCGCCGGTTGGCGGCGGCGAGGGCGCGCACGGCCGGATCCCCTTCCCGCGCCATGCCGACCTGTAGAGCGTCGAGGGCCCGGGCATAGGCCTCGGCCACCTCTTCACGGGACTGCATCAGCGGCCGGGTGATTTTTAGGAACTCCTTGATCAGGGCCTGGCGCCGGCCCTTGAGGATGGTCGTGCAGTTGACCACCGCGTGCAGGCGGTCACGGAGCATCAGCAGGTTGGTGCGGGTCGGTTGAATCATGTCGTCTCCTCGCGGAATTCATCGAGCAGCCGCTTTGCACCATCCAGCGTAGCCGCGATCGTCCGGTGCTTATCCCCCTGGTGGACGAAATCGGTTTCGAAACGATCGGCGAAGTCGAGTCGCCGCTGGTCTTCGGCCAGCATGCCGTCGCGGCCGACCACTGCCTCGAGGCGACGCAGGTCACAGCCCCGGGCGTAGCTGCGGTAGAGCCGGTTGGCGAGTTCATGGTGGTCGGCGCGGGTGTGTTCGGCGCCAATGCCGTGCTGCATCAGGCGCGACAGGCTCGGCAGGACATCCACCGGCGGGTAGATCCCCTTCTGGTGCAGCTCGCGCGAGAGGACGATCTGCCCTTCGGTGATGTAGCCGGTCAGGTCGGGGATCGGGTGGGTGATGTCGTCTTCCGGCATGGTGATCGTCGGCAGCATGGTGACCGAGCCGGGGCGGCCATGGATGCGCCCGGCGCGCTCGTAGAGGGAGGCGAGGTCGGAGTACATGTGTCCCGGGTAGCCGCGTCTGCCGGGGAGCTCTTCGCGCGCGGTCGATATCTCGCGCAGGGCGTCGCAGTAGTTGGTCATGTCGGTGATGACGACGAGGACGTCCATGCCCTGATTGAAGGCCAGGTCTTCGGCGACGGTCAGGCCGAGGCGCGGTGCCAGCAGGCGTTCGACCACCGGCTCGTCGGCGAGGTTGATAAAGGCGACGAAGCGGCTCTGCATGCGCGCCAGGGTCTCCTGGTAGTACTGGTATTCGAAATAGGGGAGCCCGAGAGCGACGAAGACCAGCACGAAAGGGCCGCCGCCCGGGAGGCGCGCCTGGCGCAGGACCTGGTCGGTCATCTCGCGCGCCGGCAGTCCGGCACAGGTGAAGATCGGCAGTTTCTGCCCCTTGACCATGGTGTTCAGCCCGTCGATGGTGGAGAAGCCGGTTTCGATGAACTCCTCCGGGTGGGCCCTGGCCACCGGGTTGATCGGTTCGCCGGTGACCGGCCTGCGGCTCTCGGCGACGAACATCGGCTGGCCGTCGCGCGGCCGGAACGAGCCGTCGAATACCCGCCCCAGGCAGCCTTCGCCGAGCGGGGCCTGCATGACCGCGTCGCTGAAGACAACCGTCGTCTGGCGGGTGTTCAGCCCCTGGGCTTCGCCGAAAACCTGCACCATGACCCGGTCGGAGTCGAGTTTGAGGACCTCGCCGTTGACGCGGCGCCCGTCCGGGGCGACGATCGTCACCAGCTCGCCGAGTCGGGCGGCAAAGACCCGGTCGAGGAAGATGAGCGGGCCGCGCACAGCGCACACCGTGCGATAGCTGTGTTCAGACAGGCGCATCAGGTGCCTCCCCGTTCGTCTGGTCGTCGAGCCGCCCGCCGGCGTCAAGGGCCGCGGTGGTCCGGTCGTGATCGGCGAGCAGCTTGGCGATCTGCGCAACCGTCTCCTCCGGCGTGGCGTAGGCGTCGTCGGAAAAGCTGTTCTGGCAGAGGAAGTCCAGGCGGATGCGCTCGGCGGTGCGCATCAGCAGCCGGTCGGCATCCTGCAAGCTGTCCATGCCGATGACTTCGGCGATTTCCTGCAACGCCTCCTCTCTCTGCAGGATGTCGCGGCAACGTCCCTGTAGCGCAGTCCAGTCATCATGCTGTTCGTTGAAATGAGTCAGGGCCCGGCTGCTGTAGAGCGAATAGCTGTGGTTCCAGTCGACGGCGGGAAAATGCCGGCGGTGGGCCAGGCGCGTGTCGAGCATGTAGAGGGCTCCGGCCACCCGCAGGCAGGCCTGGGTGACCGGTTCGGCAAAATCCGCCCCCGGCGGCGAGACGGCAAGGATCATGCTCAGAGAACCGCGGTTGCCATCCAGGGTTTCGACCTCCCCGGCGCGTTCAATGAAGCTGGAGAGCCGCGAGCCGAGGTAGGTCGGGTAGCCGTCTTCTCCGGGCATCTCCTCGAGGGCCGAGGAGATTTCGCGCAGCGCCTCGGCCCAGCGTGACAGGCTGTCGGCGAGGAAAAGCACGTCGAGGCCCATGTCGCGATAGTATTCGGCCATGGTGACGGCGGTGAAGATCGACGACTCGCGGGCGGCCACCGGCATGTTGGAGGTGTTGGCGACGATGATGGTGCGCTCCATCAGCGGCCGGCCGCTGCGCGGGTCTTCAAGCCCGGCGAATTCGTCGAGCAGCCCGGCCATTTCGTTGCCGCGCTCGCCGCAGCCGACGTAGACGACCACGTCGACATCGGCGTACCTGGCGATGGTCTGCTCGAGCACGGTCTTGCCGGTGCCGAAGCCGCCCGGGATGACCGCCACCCCGCCCTTGAGCAGGGGGAAGAGGAAATCGAGGCAGCGCTGGCCGGTTATCAGGGGGGTCACGGGAGGCCGTTTGGCGAGACAGGGCCGCGGCTTTCGGACCGGCCAGCGGTGCCAGGCTTCGACCGCCCGGTCGCCATCGAGAGCCAGGGCCGGCTGTCCAAGCTTTACGGGGCCGTCATCAAGGCGGGCGATGGTGCCGGCGTGCGGCGTCGTGAGTGGATGTGTGAAGCGCCCCTCGGCGACCGTCCCGTAGGCCTCGCCGGCTTCCAGGCGCTCCCCCGGCCGGCGTGTCGGGGTGAAGTCCCAGGAGCGTTCGCTATCCAGGGGGAAAGCGTCCAGGCCGCAGGTGATAAAGTCGCCGCTCTCTGCCTGCAAGCGGTGCAGGGGGCGTTGCAGGCCGTCGAAGACTCCGCCAAGCAGGCCCGGCCCGAGTGCCACGGTCAACGGGCCACCGGCGCCCTGCACCGGTTCACCGACGCCGAGCCCGCGGGTTTCCTCGAAGACCTGCACCGTGGCGATGTCACCATCGAGTCGCACCACTTCGCCGGTCAGTCGGTTGTCACCGACCTGGACCCGGTCGCCGACCTTCAGGTCGGAGAGGTCGACGCACACGGTTGCGCCGCTGATGCTGGTCACCTTGCCATTCATGTTTCGAGCCTTACGTGGTAGCCGAGGGCGCGCTGCACCAACCGCTGAAGTTCGTCCTCCGGTGCCGCGCGAGCCCCGGCGGGCGCCGGCAGGGTCACCATGACGCCGGGCCAGCGCTCGGTCAGGTCCCGCAGGCGCTTCGCATCGAGGCCTTCCAGCAGGCGGGCGTCGACCGCGAGGACCCCGATGTCGGGGTCGGCACAGGCCGATTGGATCGCCGTCCAGGCCGCCTTTTTGCGGAGGATTCGCTGTTGGACTCCGGTGAGAGCGAAGCCGGGATCGCTGTCGGCCATGGTCAGGAAAACGATCTCTTTCATAGCAGCAGAGCCTCCGTCGGCAGGGCCTCCCGGGTGGCCGAGACCGCCCGGTGAAGCACCCGGTCGTGATGTGCGAGCCGGGCGCGCCAGAGAAAATCGAGGACGACCGCCAGGCTGAGCGGGTCACGCGCGGCCTGCCGGAGTTTCCAGGTCAGTTTCAGCAACAACGCGCGCTCTAGGGCAGCCACATTTGCCGTGGCGCCGGGTGCGCCGAGCAGTTGTGCCAGGCGATCGCGGTCTGCGCCGGAGAAAAGGTGTTGCAGGACCTCCGGGGGGAGCTTGCCGCCGCCGATGAGCGCCGGCGGCAGGTCCACTTGCCACTGCCAGTGTTTCATGATCGCCAGGCCGTTGCGCAGATCGACGAGGTCACGCAGCAGCCAGCGCACGGTGAGGTCGCGGGCGTGCGCCAGGCCATGCTGCAAAAACCCTGAAACCAGTTGCTGCTCGACACCGCCGGGGCCCTGCTGGCGGTGAATTTTCTTCAGGCCAATGGTAAACGGGTAATCATCGCTAAGGGCCTCTTCGAGCTTGGCCACCAGGGTCTCGCTGGCATGCCCGGCCGACGCCAGTCGCAGCAGCGGTCCTGCCAGCAGGGGGTCGCGCTGAATGGCTTCAGGAGGCTGTTCCCCGGCGAGAGCATGGCGCAGGGCGATGATGAGGGTGCGCATCGCCAGCAGCTCGAGGCAGGGGGCCAATGCGCGCCGCAGTCGGATATTCATGTGCCGGCAGACCCAGTCGGTAACCTCCTCGGAGGGAGGACCGTCACTCCTGAAGGTGGCCGCACGTCGACCGCGCAAGCGCGCCAGCAGCGCCTCCTTCGGCAGTTCGGACGGGATTGTCGGTGCCAGCAGTTTCATGCCTCTTCCACCAGAGTGCGTAATTCGCCCAGTAATTCGGGCAACAGTTCAGGCCAGGCCCGCTCCAGTCGGCGCGACAGGCTGTTGTCGACCTGCACCCGGCCGCCGGCTGTTGAGACGATCATGCCGCCGCCCAGCGACTCATCGGTCTCGACCTCCGCCTGCGGCAGGGCGTTCCGGGCCCGCTCATGATCGGCGGGATGCACCCGGACCAAGGTCCAGTCGGCCGCTGGTATTTCGGCGAGCAGGCTCTGCCACAAGGCCGCGCGATCCGCTTCGGCGATCTCTTGCAGGCACTGCCTGGCCAGGATCTCAAGTCGCCTGCCAAGGGCTTCCTCGGTCTGCAGCCGGTTGTTTCTGGCGCGGATGTTTGCCGCATGCAGCAGGGAGCTGCGCAGGGCGGCGATGTCTGCTGTCAGGCGTTGCTCCGCGCCCTTGCGCAGGTCGGTCAACTCCCTGTCGATCGCCCGGCGCCGATCCTCAACCACCAGCTCGGCACGCTGCCAGGCATCACGGGACGTGGCCGCTCCTTCGCGCACCAGGGCGCGTTTCAGCTCTTCCCCGGACATCAGCCTAAAGCATCAGCAGGATCATCGCGGCGACAACAAAGCCGAGAATGACCATGGTCTCCGGAATGGCGACCAGGATGATGATGGCGCCGGTCAGTTCCGGTTTCTCTGCCAGGGTGCCGGCTCCGGCGGCGCCGATGCGCGACTGGGCCCAGGCCGTCGCAATGGCCGGCAGGCCGACTGCGAGGGCGGCGGCAAAGGCGATCAAGACTTTATCCATGAGGTCCTCCTTTTCAGGGGCTGTCGTTGTGGGGAGGCCTGCGCCAGGGTTCGAAGCGCCTCCCTCCCAGGTCGAGAAACTTGCTGAAAAATTCCACGTAATGCAGACGCAGCGCGTGTACGGTTGGCGCGAAGACGCCGAGCAGCAGGTTGAAGCCGTGCAGGACGCCGGCGACCAGGATGCCGGCGAGCACATCGCCGGTCATTCCCCCCAGGCGGTTGGCGACGACCGCCAGCAGGACCGAACACAGGCCGATGGCCATGATCCTGACATAAGAGATGATGTTGCCGAGCGTCTTGAGCAGTTCCAACGGGGCGAGCAGGCCCTCGGCGAGAATCAGTACCGGCAAGAGGATGCCGACGGCCGCAAGCAACGGACCGGTCGCCAGCGAGGACTCTGGCTGCAGCCAGCTGACCAGGGCGAGCAGAAGCAGCAGCACGGCCAGCAGCATGGCCAGCTTGAGCAGGGCTTCCCGTGGTTGATGCCGGCGCAGCTTGGCCCAGGCGCCGAACAGGATGCCGAGGAAGATGTGAGCAACGCCGATGGAGATTGAAAAGATGATCATCGGCAGAATCGCCTTGCTGCGGTCGACCCACAGCGGATGCAGTCCGAACCGGGTCTCGCCCAGGTCGCCGAAAAACTCACCGAACAGCAGGCCGAAGAGCAGAGTGCAGGCGGCGGCGACGCTAAGCACTTTTCCCAGGTCGCTGACCAGGCTGCGAGGCGGAAAGCGCCTGGCGAGGAACAAGGCGAGCGGCAGCAGGATCAGGCCATAGCCGATGTCGCCGAGGATCATACCGAAGAGTATCGGAAAGAAGATGCCGATGAACGGGGTCGGGTCGTAGGAGGCATATTTCGGCAGGGGAAGAAGGCGCGAAAATATTTCGAAGGGGGCAAAATAGCCCGGGTTGCGCAGCTGGACCGGAACCTGGTCAAGGTCTTCTTCGAGGATCTCCTGCTGTTCGATTACCACCCTCCCGCCGAATTCACGGACCAGGTCGTCGCGCAGTCCGGAGACCTCGTCTTTGGCCATCCATCCCTGAATGACAAAGCAGAGCCGGGTCGTGCAGGCGGTTGCTGTCGCCCGGTACAGCGCGAGGCGCTCCTCCAGCCAGATCCTGGCACGGCGATAGATCGGCAGCCAGCGGCGTGCCAGGTCAGCGAGCCGGTCTTCGAGGTCGCGACAAAAGGCCTGCTGTTCGGCTACGCGGGATGCGAGCGCGGCAATGCGTTGCGGCAATGTGAGCCCGACGAGGTCTTCGGGGAGCGGCAGTTCCGGCACACGTTTCTCGTCCAGAGCGGTGCGCAGGCTTTCGGCAGTCTCCTGGTCGGTGGCTATCAAGCCGATTAATGTGCCATCCTCGGCGGTGGCGCTGCTGACATGACAGCTGCCGCCGGTGCGTTGCTGCAGCAACTGCTCCAGGGAGGCCAATTGGTGCGCATCACGGATGGTGACGCCGAACATCGCCAGGTTTGACCGGGCCGGCAGTCCGGCGAGCAGCGGTTCAAGCACTTGCCAGAAGGCCAGGTCGCGCTGTTGGTCGGTCAGGGTGTTGCGGCCGTCGACCAGGGATTTGGTCAGCTCGCGTGCTTCCTCCAGGTGACGGTTGACCATGGCGTCGAGGACATCCATGACCGGCAGCGGCTGTAACGGGGAGATGCGTTGGACTTTGTCGGGAAGCAGCTTCACAAGGGCGTTGACGCGCTCAAACAGGTCTTGAAAGAAGCTGCGTTCACGTACTTCTCCGTTGCTCAGGACCAGGGCCCGTGGAGGTTCGGCACAATCAGTCTGGAGGCGTACGAGGAGCTGCGGGTCGGGCTGAAAGACGCCCCGTCCGTGCAACAGGTCGAGCACGGGGAGGAGATCCTGTTTCGGGCCGATGATTTCAACCTTCGCCATGCGGATGATCATGATCGCTCCCGGGGAGGAGTGTCGGCAGGTGCCGTTGAAGCACCCGGAGCAGGGTCTCGTCAGCAAGGTTCTCCAGACGAAGACACAACGCCGTCACGCGCGATTCGAGCTCTTCTGCCTCGCGCCGGGCCGTCTCGTCTGCAGTTGCCATGGCCTGCCTGCGGTGCTCTTCCTCTGCCGCGTCAGCACGGGTCTTTGCCTCTGCCAGGGAGGCAAGCTCGCGATCACGCCAGGCAGCCGCCCGTGCTTCCTCGACTGCAACTTCATCCTGGAGCTGCTTTTCCAGGTGGATGATTTCGTCCAGCAGGCCGTCTTTCATAAGCGATCATGGGTTCCGGTTAATACCATCATTATAACAGGGCGGTCCGTTTTTTCAGGCGATAGCAGGGTGTTAGCGGGATTGAAACTAAGTGACGTGAAAAAAAGATTATGATAAAGTTACGTTTGTTCGACCGGTGGAGCCGCAGGCCAGGATCAACTCTTAGCGTATGGGGACTACCTTGACGACCGACCCTCATCTGTTCAAAACCCTCGAACGACGCAATCGTGAACTCGAAGCCCTGATCGAGATCGGCAAGGCGTTGACTTCGACCGTTGACCTCGAAAACGTCCTCAGCCGGATCATGGACCAGGTCAACCAGCTGATGAAGTCCCAGGCCTGGTCGATGCTGCTGTACAACGAGGAGAGCGGCGAACTGACTTTTGAAATTGCCGTCTCGCCCGGCGCCGGCAAGCTCAAGGGGATGAAGGTGGCTGCGGGCCAGGGCATCGCCAGCTGGGTCGCTGAGCACGGCGAGCCGCTGATGATCGCCGACGTAAGCGAGGACGAGCGTTTTTCGGACCTGTTCGACAAGGCCTCGTCCTTCATCACCCAATCCGTCCTGTGCGTGCCGGTGCGCAGCAAGGACCACATACTCGGCGTGATCGAGCTGGTCAACGGGCCCAGCGAGCGGTCTTTCAAACAGGCCGATCTGCAAATCCTCCTGACCATTGCCGACTACGCCGCCATCGCCATCGAGAACGCCCGCAACTTCAAACGCATCAACGAGCTGGTGATCACCGACGACTTGACCGGGCTTTACAACGGCCGTTACCTGCACACCCTGATCGATGAGGAGATCGAGCGGGTCAGGCGTTTCGGCGGCAAGCTGTCGCTGATCTTCATCGATCTCGATTTCTTTAAGAAGGTCAACGACACTTGCGGCCACCTGGTCGGCAGCCGGACCCTGAGCGAGGCCGGCCAGCTGATCCGGAACAACATCCGCAAAATCTGCAAGGCGGCGCGCTACGGTGGCGACGAGTTCGTCATTGTCCTGCCCAACACCGGCAAGAGCGGCGCCATGACCCTGGCGACCAAGCTGTGCGAGCTGTTCCGCGAATACGATTTCCGTGACGACGCGGCCGTGCCTTTCAAGATGACTGCCAGTTTCGGTATCGCTACCTTCCCTGACGACGCCAAGACCAAGGACGAACTGATTCGACTCGCCGACCAGGCCATGTACCGCGTCAAGGAAACTTCACGCAACGCGGTGCAGTCAGCCTGAAACGGTTTCCAGCGGAGGAACCCGTGGCACACCTCACGTCACGCTCCGGCTACACCTACCTGACCCGTCGCCTCAACCTCTTCCCCCAGGGGGCCCCGCCCTCCGAGCTTCTCTATCGCATTCTCGCCCTGTTGTTCTCCGAGCAGGAGGCGGAACTGGTCGCCAAGCTGCCGATCCGGCCGTTCACGGAAGAGCAGGCTGCCAAAAGTTGGGGGGTCGGTCTTGCCGAGGCCGAAGCGGTCCTGCAGCGCCTCGCCGGCCGGGCCCTGCTGGTCGACGTCCGGCACGGTGATCGGGTCACGTATGTCCTGCCGCCGCCGATGGCCGGCTTCTTCGAGTTCGCGCTGATGCGCACCCGCGGCGACATCGACCAGAAGCTGCTGAGCGAGCTGTATGAGCAGTACATCACCCTCGAGGAGGATTTTGTCCGCGAGCTTTTTTTGACCGGCAAGACCCAACTCGGGCGGGTGTTCGTCCAGGAAGAGGTGCTCGGAGCCGAACACGCCCTGCACGTCCTCGATTACGAACGGGCGACCGCGGTGATCGAGGCGGCTGATGAAATCGGCATCGGCCTCTGCTACTGTCGCCACAAGCGCCAACACCAGGGGACGGCCTGTTCCGCCGAGATGGACATCTGCATGACATTCGGCAACGTCGCCGCCTCGTTGACCCGCGCCGGCTACGCGCGGCGCGTCGACCGGGTGGAGTGCAAGGAGCTGCTGCACAAGGCCTGGGAGCAAAACCTGGTGCAGTTCGGCGAGAACGTCCAGCAGGAGGTCAGCTTTATCTGCAACTGCTGCCCCTGTTGCTGCGAGGCGATGCTCGCCGCCCAGCGCTTCGGTCACGAACACCCGGTGCATACCAGCAACTTCATCGCCTGCGTCGAAGCGAACTGCAGCGGCTGCGGGCGCTGCCTGCCCGCCTGCCCGGTGCGGGTGATCACCCTCGAGGCAGAGAAAGCCGACGGCAGCGGCCGCAAGCGCGCCGTGATCGATCATGACCTGTGCCTCGGCTGTGGC
>JBFIMV010000017.1:0-16540 GCA_041611575.1 Desulfuromonadales bacterium
AATCCCCCTCTATTTCAATTACATCAAAGAAGTCGGGGATGACATGACCCGCAAGATGAGCGAGGCAGGAATCGACTGGGATACCTCGGCCTATCTGCCTGTCCCCGTCTGGCGCGATCATCACCCGCTGCACAACATGCCGGCGGAGTATGATCTCTACGCCTTTGCATTCAAGGAAGCTCAGGCCAATTTCTCCGAAAGCACGACCATCCCCTGGATCGACGAAGTGGTCAGCTGTCAGCCGATGCATCTCGGCGTCATGATCAACTCCAAGACGGCCAAGCGGAAGGGGATCAAGACCGGGGACATCCTCAAGATCGAATCCCCCTTCGGCGAGATCACCGGCCGGGCGAGTGTCGGCGAAGAGGTGCACCCAGAATGTATCGCCATCTCCAATACGATCAGCCGCTGGTCGCAGCATCCGGTCGGCAAGAAGCAGCGTTCGACCCATTTCAACAAACTGCTTCCGGCCGATGTCAAATGGACCGACGGCATGACCGGGCACCTGGAGACTTCGACAAAAGTGAAACTCAGCGTCATTTCAGGATAGGAGATAGGTCACGATGCATTACGGAATGGTGATAGACCTCAAGCGATGCGTGGGTTGTCAGGCGTGCACCGTTGCCTGCAAATCTGAAAATGGAACCCCGCCGGGAATCATGTACACAAAAGTTCTGGACCAGGTTGCCGGGGAGTTTCCCAACGTCCGGAAGCAGTTCGTCCCCGTCCTGTGCAATCATTGCCAGAACGCGCCCTGTGAGCGCGTCTGCCCGACCGGGGCCACCTTCAAGCGGGAGGACGGCCTGATCCTTGTCGATCACGACAAGTGCTTCGGCTGTCGGGCCTGTTATGTCGCATGTCCCTACAACAACCGGATATTCCTGAGAAAGGGGAAGGTCAAGGAGGGCTACTACGGCAAGGATTTGACCCCGTACGAGAAAGTCAAGTATGCAGAGCATCAGGACGGGGTGGTCGAAAAGTGCAAGTTCTGCTCGCACCGCATCGACGCAGGCCTCGGCGAGACCTCCTGTGTGCAGACCTGTCCGGCCGATGCACGGATTTTCGGCGACCTGGATGATCCGAACAGCAAGGTCAGCCGTTTGATACGCAGTCGTGGTGGTCGCCAGGCGTTGTGTGAAGATAATACCGAACCTTCCGTTTACTACCTGGATTAGGAGAGGCGTCATGTCCAGAACCATCCCATTGGTAAATAAGGAATTTGTAGCCGGGTTTCGTCAGCAGACCGAATGGGCCGGATTGATCGCCAGCGCCTTCTTCTTCGGCAAGGTCGGTTCCGGATTGTTTATGCTCTCGGTCTTCATGCAGAGCCGCCTCGGCATGCTGGTCGGGTTGTTGATCGTTCTCTGCGGCAAGGGCGGGGCCCATATGCTCTACCTGGGAAAACCCCTGCGTTTCTGGCGGGGGATGAGCCGTCCTCGCACATCATGGGTCTCCCGCGGCTTCTGGGCCATGACGCTGATGATGGCTGCGGGCTTTGCCGCCGTCATCCTGCCGGCGGGCAGCCCGCTGTTCATGCCCCTGGCCGTCTTCGCCGCGGCCTGCGCCTTTGTCGTCGCGGTCTACGACGGCTTCCTTCTGACCTCGTCTCCGGCCATCCCCATCTGGAATACCGCTCTCATGCCGGTTATGTGCATGTTCTACGCTTTGCTGGGCGGTACCACCATGGTCCTGTTCCTGACGCACCTGGGCTTCATACAGCTGAGCGCGAACTTCACGGCTCTGCTGCCCACTGTCGAGGTCACCCTGCTGGTGGTCAACCTGCTCATCGTCCTGCTCTTTCTCGGGGGCAGCATCAACACCGGCAGCGCCGGCCGGGAGTCCTTCGACCTGCTGGTCAAGGGCCCTTATGCCGTACCGTTCTTCGCCCTCGCTATCGGGGTGGGCCTGGTATTCACCCTGTTGATGAGTCTCGTCGCCGGACCTCACGCCGGTGCCGGAGTCGTCGCCCTGATTACGGTGGCCGACCTGATCGGTCACTACTTCATTTTCTTCCTGTTGTTGAAAGTCGGCGTGTTCAAGCCGGTTCTCGGATTCGTTAAAATCTAATCTTCAGGGGAGATCCAGGGGATGATGCAGTTCATCATACAGGGACGAGGTGGTCAAGGCGCGCAGATGGCCGGAAAGATCATGGCGGACATGTTCTTCCAGGAAGGCCGGCATGTTCTGGTCTACGCAACCTACGGGGGGGCCCGCAGGGGGACCCCTGTCAGTTCATCATTGCGTGTCGACGACAAGCCGATCCGGATGCGCTGCGACATCGAGAATCCCGATGCAATCGTCTGCTTCGACCCCAGCCTGCTGGTAGGGGGAAACCTGCTCAGGGGGGCGACGGAGAAAACGCTGGTGCTGATCAACTCATCTCTGCCCGCTACGGAGTTTGCCCGTCTTGGCAACTTCAAGGCCGTGACGATCGATGCCATGGCGATCGCGAAAAAGCACCAACTGGGGAGAATCGTCAACACGACCCTGGTCGGCGCCGCTCTCGGGCTGCTCGGCTATACCAATGTCGATCTGCTGGAAAAAGTTGTCGGCGAAACGAGCCCTGTCAAGTCGGAGAACAATGTGGCGGCTTGCCTGGAAGGGTACCGGTTCGTCTGCGAAGGGAGCTGTTAAATGGCAGGTCCAGAAAAAAGGGTTCCGTCGATCTGGACCACCGGATCGACCGAGATATTAAATACCGGCACTTGGCGCAATGCCATTGCCGTGCATCAGAAACGGCCGGCGCCGTGTTACGGTGCTTGCCCCGTCGATGGGGAAATCCCGGTCTGGGTGCAGCAGGTGCTGAAGGAAGAATTCAAGGCGGCGTGGCAGACCCTGGTGGAAAACAACCCGATACCCGCAGCGATCGGCAGGACCTGTCATCGTCCCTGTGAGGGGGTGTGCAACCGTGCCGAGTACGATGGCGCCGTTTCAGTCAACGCACTCGAGCAGTATGTCGGTGACATGGCGATTGCAGAGGGCTGGACATTGCCTGCACCTGCCGTCGAATTGGCGCAGCGGGTCGCCGTTATCGGCGGAGGGCCTGCAGGTCTTTCGTGCACCTACCATCTGCGCCGCAAGGGTTTTCAGGTCACCCTGTTTGATGCGAATCCCGAGTTGGGTGGAGTGCTGCGCTACGGCGTCCCCGAATTTCGTCTTCCCAAGAAGACGGTCGCCGCCGAAACCGCACGGATCATCGCCCTGGGCGTCGAGGTTGTCGCCGGACGCAGGATGACCTGTGAAGACCTGGCCGAACTGGAGAAAGATTATTCTGCGATCTTTATCGCTTTCGGTGCGCACGCCCCGAAAAGGCTCCCCCAGTTTACCAAGGGCGACGGGCGGGTGCTGGACGGAATCACCTTTTTGCGGAGCGTCAGGCTGGGAACCCCGGCGGCGCTGGGTCGCAGGGTCGTGGTCATCGGTGGCGGCAGCGTGGCGATGGACGTGGCCGGAACGGCGCTCCGGCTGGGGAGCCAGGTCGAAGTCATGGCCCTGGAGACGCGAGAGGTCATGCCGGCTCCAGCTGATGAGATCGAGGATGTGCTCGAAGAGGGCGCCCGGTTGTTTGACGGTGCCATGGTCAAGGCCGTCGAAGACTCTGACGGCGCTTTGCGGCTGCTCTCTGTCAAGGTCGACCTGGACCCGCAGGCGCCGCCGGGGGTGCTGCGTCCGATCGAGGTTGCCGGCAGTGAGTTTGCCGTCGAGGCCGACACCGTGATCCTGGCTATCGGACAGGATCCGGAATTGGCCGACTGGGAGGACCGGATCGAGGTCGCCAGGGGGATGGTCGTGATTGACGACGATTACCGGACCAGTCGCGCCGGCCTGTTCGCCGCCGGCGATGTTGCCTGTGCCGAGCGCTTCGTTTCCACCGCGGTCGGCGACGGCAAGCGGGCTGCTGCAAGTATCGCGCAATATCTCGGTCAGCAGCCCGAAAGCGAAGCGGACAATCCGGCATCGACGGTGAAAGAGACGGAAGTCGCCTTCGCCGACATCAATACTTTCTACTTCCCGCCCCACGAACGGGGCGAGCGGGACAAGGCCGGGGCGGAGTTCAGACGGAGTGATTTCCGGGAAATCCGCCTCGGGTTGACGGTCAGTCAGGCCCAGGCCCAGGCTGAGCGCTGTTTCAGCTGCGGCTCTTGCCTTGAGTGCGACAACTGCGCCTATTTCTGCCCGGACATGGCCATCGTCAAGGATGCGGTCTCGCCGCTGTTCTACAAGGTACTCGAGCAATACTGCAAGGGCTGCGGCTGCTGCCTGGAGGAATGCCCCCGGGGAGCGATGGGCGTCAAGGAGGAAACCAAGTGAGCGCGGAAAGTACCAGGCTGCTGCTTAGCGGGAATCATGCCGTCTCTTATGCGGTCAAGCTGGCCAAGCCCAACGTGATGCCAGTCTATCCCATCACGCCGCAGACGCCGATCCTCGAAAAGATCACCGAATTCCATGCCAGCGGCGAAATGACCGGCGAGATCATGACCATGGAGTCCGAGCACTCGGCCATGGCCGCTGCGATCACCGCGTCCCTGACCGGAGTCAGGGTCTTTACCGCCACCGCCTCGCAGGGCCTGCTGTTGATGCACGAGATGTTGCATTATGCTGCCGGCGCGCGCGCGCCGATTGTCATGTTCAATGTCAACCGGACGCTCGGCTCCCCCTGGGGGTTCTGGCCCGATCAGACGGACAGCTTGGCCCAGCGGGATGTTGGCTGGGTCCAGTACTACTGCGAAAACGGGCAGGAGTCCCATGACACCACCCTGCAGGCCTTCCGGGTAGCGGAACAGGTCTTGCTGCCGGTCATGGTCATTCACGAAGCCTTCTACGTGTCCCATTCCATGGAAGCGGTCGACATCGTTTCGCAGCAGCAGGTCGATGCTTACCTGCCGCCCTTCGACCCGCCCCATCGGCTCGATCCGCAGATCGGCGAATCCTGGGGGAATACCGTTTCCCAGATCATGTTCCAGAACCATCGCCGGGATATGGGAGATGCCATGGAGCGGGTTCTCGAGGTGGGCAAACAGGCCGACCGGGAGCTGCAGGAGCTGGTCGGAAGAGGATATGGCATCCTCGAGCAATATCGCTGCGAAGGGGCAGAGTTGATTATCGCCACCATGGGAAGCATGACCGGAACCGCTCGGGATGCCGTCGATGAGCTCAGGGATGCCGGAGTACCGGTCGGCCTGCTCAAGGTCCGGCTCTTCCGGCCGTTCCCGGTGGCTGATGTCCGCGAAATCCTGGCCGGAATTCCCAAGGTCATGGTCCTCGACCGCAACTTCGCACCGGGGACGGGCGGCGTCCTGTTCCAGGAGCTCAAGGCCGCGCTTTACGGGCTGGAAGGCGCCCCGGAAATCCACGGCTATCTTGCCGGGGTTGGCGGAACAAGCATCTCTCCCTCCGCCATTAAGGAAATGGTCCAATGCGCCATGGTTGAAAAACCCTCGGCCAGCTCTGTATGGAAAGGGTGAAGGCCAGATGAGTTACCAGATAGACGAACAGAAGATTTTCAGTTCAGGCCATGCCGCCTGCCCCGGCTGCAGTGAGGCATTGGCGCTCCGATTCATTCTCAATACGCTGGGATCCGACGCCATCGCAGTGGTGCCGCCCTCCTGCATCGCAATTATTTCCGGACCGCAGCCACTCAGCTCGATGCGTATTCCTGTCTACCAGACGACGCTGGAGGCCAGCGCCGCATCGGCGGCCGGGATAAAGCGGGCACTGGTGTCCAAGGGTAACCATCACACCAATGTCGTTGCCATCGCCGGTGATGGCGGCACCTATGATATCGGCTTTCAGGCCCTGTCGGCCGCCGCGGAGAGGAACGAGGACATCATCTATATCTGTCTCGACAACGAAGGGTACATGAACACCGGCTCACAGAAGAGTTCGGCGACCCCCTCGCGGGCGTATACGACTTCGACCCCTGCCGGCAAGCTGACCCCGAAGAAAAATGTCGCGGCCATTATGGCGGCGCACAACATCCCCTACATGGCGACGGCCACCACCGGCTATCCGGACGACCTGGCCCGGAAGGTCAAGAGGGCCATGGAGATAAAGGGCGGGCTGCGTTTTATCGTGGTCATGACCCCTTGCCTGGCAGGCTGGGGGATTCCGGACAATGCCGGACCGAGAACCTCCCGGCTGGCTGTCGAGTCGGGTGTCTTCCCTCTGTACGAAGTGGAAAACGGCGAGGCCTGCACTCTGAATTACGGACGTAAGGGGCGCACCGTTGCCGATTACGTCACCACGCAAAAACGCTATCGGCATTTGACGCCCGCCGATATCGAACTGATTCAGAATGAGGTCGACCAGGATTGGGAAAGGCTGCAAAAGAAATTGTAGACAGGCCTGAGCCATTAATAAACTCGACCAGGGCAGCACTTCTCGTGCTGCCTTTTTTATTGCCAGGCAGGGCATGGGCAGATGTTTGTGGTGCTGGTCGGCGGGGTTGACTTTGCAGGAGGCAAGTGTGCGCCGCCCGATTGCCAGGGCAGGCTCATGCATTCGTTGCCGTATTGCTCCGGATTGCCTGTAAACAGCCGATAATTAATAAAAAATAATATTATGTTCTGCGTATACAGTATGCGGTATTTGCTTTTTTTGAATAACGGCAAAGTAGTGTACAAAACTGGTTATATATTTTTAAGTACCCGTATTTGATGTGTAAATTCAACAAGGCTGTTTGTGGTTTTGACCTCGTTTAAGTGACAGTAAATGAAGTTTAGCGAAACGATATCAAGTGTTATTTGTCGAATAGCGCAAATGGGTACCATAATATGATTTTGCAGTTGACAGGGCTTTTCGTATTGATAACACTGTTTGAAAATCTTCGTTGTATCCGCTGTTGTTTTCTGTGCTGACCCGGTTCGCATGTCCTTGGCAAGGTTTGACGGTAAGCCCATGGTAATCGACTTGCCGGCTGGCCGGGGAAAGGAAAGGAGGCTTTCTTGAACAGAAAAATATGGATCTATGTCGCAGAAGTGATGCTATCTCTGCTGATCGTTTGCGGTCTTTTCTGGGTGGCTTTCTTCGTCAAGCCGACCGTGCATGTGAAAGAGGTCGAGAGGTTCCCGTTTGAGCGCCGGGACGCATTGTACGCCTCCGCGGCGCTCGATGAACACGGCCAGTCGATCTGCGTTGTCGGCAGCTATGGCAAGATCATCCGCACGGAAGACGGCGGAGAGACCTGGAAGATCCAGAAAGCCCCGGTTCAGCATCATCTGCAGAAGGTCGTGGCATGGGACCCTCAGTCGCTGCTGGCCATCGGTGACAAGGGCACCGTCCTGGTCACCGATGACGCCGGGCAGGGCTGGAGAAGGGTCGAGGTCCCGTCCTTTCCGATGGGTGGTCAGTTGCTGAGCGCCGACCTCGATCCCGGTACGGGTCGGGCCTGGGTGGTTGGCAACATGGGGACGGTCCTTGTCAGCGATGACCGCGGCCAGACCTGGCTGATGGCCCATCCGGAAGAAGACGTCTCCTGGAACGATGTGAAGGTTGCTCCGGACAGTGCCGTGTGGCTTGTGGGCGAATTCGGCACGGTGAAGTATTCCAGGGATAACGGTGCAAGCTGGGAACTGGTCGACGTCCCGACCGAGTCGAGCCTGAATGCGATCGATTTCTCCGATGACAAGCACGGGGTCATCGTCGGTTTATCCGGAACGATATTGGTGACGGCTGACGGTGGACAGAGCTGGCAAGAGGTGGAGAGCGGCGCCCACACCCACCTTTATGATCTTCTCTGGGATGGCACAACCTACCATGCCGTCGGCGACGCCGGGATGATCCTGTCCTCCGATGGCCAGGCCGCCGAGTGGCAAGTCGCCAAGCTGGCCCGACAGAATTTTGGCTGGTATACGGGAATCACCCGCGCGGGGAACTCCTATTTCATCTCCGGCGCCGGTGCCGGCCTCTATTCCGCCGGAAAGTGGGCGCCGTTCGAGCCTGGCCAGAGGGATTACAGGAAAGGGAGTGAAAACAATGGCTAACTGGATTGCGGATTTTTGCATACGCTGGCGGCATGCAGTCCTGGCGGCTATCGCGATGGTCACTCTGGTCCTCGGCTATTTTGCCCTGCAGGTGGAAGTCAAGACCATCTTCACCGACCTGCAGCCGGGTGACCACCCCTATGTTCAGACCAATGAAGAATTCAAGAACACCTTTGGCGGCGCCAACGTCGTCACGATCATGGTTGAGCCCAAAGAGGGTGACATCTTCAACCTTGAAACCTTGGGCACGATCAAGCAGATCACCGACGACCTCCAGTACGTCGATGCCGTCAACCAGTTCCAGATCGTTTCGCTGGCATCGAAGAAGCTGAAGAATGTCATCGCCTCAGACATCGGCATCGAATCCCTGCCGATCATGTGGCCCGAGTTGCCGAACGGCCAGGATGAGATCGACAAGGTGCGCAAGGATGTCATCTCCAACCCCATGGTCTACGGCAGCTACGTCTCCTACGATCAGAAGTCGGCGCTGATTACCGTGGACTTCATCGATCGACTGATCGACTACGCCAAGGTCCTTCCTCAGATCAACGAGGTCATCGCCAAGGCGAGCAACCCGAACATCAACATCAAGGTCGTCGGCCAGCCGATCCTCGCCGGGATGGTCCTGGATTACCTGCCTGAGACGCTCTGGATCGTCATGCTGATCGTCGTGGTCATAGCCCTGATCCTCCTGGTCAGCAAGGGAACCCTGCGGGGGATGATCCTCCCTCTGTTCTCCGGCCTGGTCTCCGGCGTCTGGATTTTCGGGGTCATGCACCTGCTCGGGTACAACCTGGACCCGCTCGCCATCGTTATCACCTTCATCATCTCGGCCCGGGCCATATCCCACGCTGTTCAGCTGAATGCTGCCTTCAATACCGAAAGAGCGGAAGGGGGGCTTGGCGCCCGGGACGCTGCCAGGGTGGCCCTGACCAAGCTTTTCCGCCCGGGCATGCTGGGGCTTGCCACCGACATGGGGGCCATGCTGGTGGTGGCCATGACGCCGATTCCCCTGCTGAAAAAGGCGGCCATTATCGGTGCCATGTGGATCGGCGCTATGGTGGTCTGCACCATCGTCATGGTCCCTGTCATGCTGTCCTGGTGCACTGCGCACCATGAGAAGCGGGTCATTCCATGGAGTGTCAACCGGCCGATGAAGGTGTTGCTGCGCTTGTGCGGTCAATTATCCACCAGCAGGAGCACGGCCACCCTCATCTTGACCGCCGGCTTTGTCGTGCTGCTGGTGTCGGGCTATTACGCTAAGGACATCACCATCGGCGATTCGAACCCCGGCTCGCCGATTCTCTGGCCGGACGCGAAATATAATCAGGACGATTCGGCCATCAATTCCAGGTACCCGGGCAGTGACAGGATGTTCCTGGTCGTCTCCGGAGAGAACGAGAACGCTCTCAAGGAGCCGGAAGTCCTCGAAAACATCTCCCGGTTCCAGCAGTATATCGAGGCGCAGCCGGAGATCGGCGGTACGGTTTCGCTGGCAGACGTGATCCGGCCGGTCAACATGATCCTGCGCGAGGGGAACCCGCGCTATTTCAAGCTCGGTGACGATGCCCTCATCAACGGCGAGATGCTCTTTTTCGCCCTGACCGGCTCCGACCCCGGAGACATCGACCGCTTTACCGACAACAAATACCAGAACGGCTCGGTGATGATGATGTTCCGCGACCATAAAGGGGACACCATTCGCAAGGCGATACAGGCAATCAGGGACTACGCGGCTGCGAACCCGATGGAGGGGGCGAGCTACCGCCTCGCCGGCGGCCTGATCGGCGTCCTGGCGGCAGTGAACGAGGTGATCTTCTCCGGGCAGATCCAGAGCATCGCCCTGGCCCTGCTGCTGCTCTTCCTCTTCTGCGTCATCGCGTATCGCACCACCCAGGCGGGCCTCTTTTTTCTGCCGATGGTCCTGCTCTCCAACACGATCACCTTCAGCTTCATGAGCCTGAGCAATATCGGCCTCAATATTAATACCCTGCCGGTAGCGGCCCTGGGGATCGGCCTGGGGGTCGATTACGCCTTCTATATTGCGGATCGGATCAAGGAAGGTTATCAGGGCACCGGAGACCTCGGCGAAAGTATCCATTTCGGCCTGCTGACCGCCGGCCGCGGGGTGCTGATTACGGCGGCGACCATGATCGCCTCGGTGGTCTTCTGGTACTTCTTCTCCTCGCTGCGCTTCCAGGCCGAGATGGGTCTGCTGATCGCGGTGTGGATGACGGTTTCGGCGGTGAGCGCCCTGCTCATCATTCCGTCCATGATCTATCTTTTCAAGCCCCGCTTTATCCTTGGAGGCGCACCTCAGGAGGCGCGCGTTGCCCAGGAGACGGGGCCGGTTCCATTAATTGACGGCGCGGTTTCAGAGCGGTCTGGCGGTGTCTGAGGTAATCGTTATGGCAGTCGCCTGGCCAAAACAAAAGCGGGTAAAGGAGGAAGGCATGATGAGGACGTGTAGATTCTGGTTGGCAATGTTGGCAGTGCTCGGCTTGGGCCTGGCCCAGATGCCCGGCGATGCCCAGGCGGTGGAAATCGGCGATTTTGAGCTCAATGGCTATGTCCGGCATTACATGAGTTTCAACCTCGAAGATGTTCCGGAAACCAGCGCGGACGACAAGTACAAGATGTCGATGAATCGTCTGACGCTCCTCGCGCAGCTGCGCGGAAAGCTCGGTCCGGCCAATTTGACCGCAATAGGCCGGGTATCGCGTGAGCAGATCACCAGCTATCTTGATGATCTGGAGGATTCGAGCCTGTTCCTCAACGGCAACGGGGACTTCAAGAACGAATACAATGAGGCAGAGCTGCGGGAGATCTACCTCGACATCCCCGTCGGTGAGCGTGTCAACCTGCGTCTCGGCAAGCAGCAGGTCGTCTGGGGCGAGACCGACTTCTTCCAGGCACTGGACGTAGTGCACGGCTACAATCAGACCTGGCGCTCCTTCCTTGAGCCGGAAAATGAGGAATGGCGCAAGCCGTTGATCCTGGCCAACGTCAACATCGACGTGCCCGAGCTGAAGGGTGGCCTGCAGCTGCTCTGGCGTCCCGGCTTCGACGACGAGGACGACATCGGCAACAGCTACGACATGTTCGGCGGCCGGTGGGCGCAGAACGGCAGCAAGGGGTTCGATCTCAACGCCGACAAGGGTTTTTTCCCCTCATTCCCCTTCGACTACCATCACTCAAAAGGTGATACCGACGATGCTCACTACGGTGTGCGCTGGTCGGGAACTCTCGGCGCCAACGACGATGTGGCTTACAGCCTCAACTACTATCACACCCAGGCCCAGGCTCCGGTGCTCTATCCTTCCAGCGATAAAGGCGTTGCTGCCGGCTTCGGACTGGCTTTCATCTACCCGGAAATCGACATTTATGGCGGCTCTCTGAGCGGTTATATCCCGTTCATCGACTCGGTCTACCGCATCGAGGCGGCCTACATTCCCGACAACCCGTTCAATGACAACTTTGGCGGGCTGGTGAAGAAAAACACCTTGCGCACGATGCTCGGTCTCGACACCAATCTGCGCCTGCAGAACATCTTCGGCACCAGCAGCCCCAGCATGCTGAGTCTGCAGATCTTCGACACCTTCATCGGCGACTACAAGAAGTCCGACATGATCACCAATGCCTTCGGAACCACCGAAGATGAGCACACCACCTGGGTGACTTCGATCTTCACCCTGCCGTACCGGATGGACACTGTCACCGTGCAGTTCGTGACCGTTAACGACATCAGCAACGGCGGCGGTGTGTTCGTGCCGTCCGTCGAGTTCCAGTTCGGTCCGAGCTGGCGGGTCAAGTGCGAAGCCGACCTGTTCTACGGTGGTACCAAGTCTGACACTCCCGGCGGGGCTTCGCTCTTCGGCTCCTTCGACAACAACGACCAGTTCCTCACTCGCGTCACATACCAGTTCTAGTCCGGATACGGGTTGAGAGTACAACCACTGCAAACCAGCACAGAGGAGGAAGTGAAAATGCATTTACAATCATTGAAGAGGCTCGGCCTGACGGCTTTATTGATTCTTCTGGCGGGCACCCTTGCGGGCAACACCTTGGCCAAGGAAGTCCCTGAGGGCACCGTTTTGAGCAAGGACAACCTGGCCTCCCTGGAGAACGACACCTTCCAGGGGATCAAGATCGGTGCGCTGCTGACAGACAGTCAGAAGATGTGGATCAAAGACTACAACCTGAAGATGAAATTGGGGAAAACCACCGAGTTGAAATTGGACCCTGCCTACCTGGCGGCCAGCAAAAAGTATGCAGGACAGGCCAAGTTTGACGCCAAGACCAAGACCGTCAGCAATTACACCGCCGGCATTCCTTTCGCCAATGTCGATGCCAATGATCCCGATGCCGGCTACAAGCTGGCATGGAATCAGTATTATGCCAATCCCGTCATGGGCGACAACTGGATTGCCACCGGCGATGTTACCATCGTCGAAGCGGACAAGGGGACCATCGACCGTTTCGAGGCGATCAGCGCGAAAATGCTCATGGAAGGACGCACCACCGGCGGAGAGCACCGGATCGGCACGGAGGAGGACCACGCCCGCTACCTGCTGACCCTTTCCAAGCCCTATGACCTTGCCGGTCTCGGCGTCTACACCAAGCAATACAGCAGCGGCAAGCTGGATGATGCCTGGGTCTACGTAAAGTCGATCAGGAGGACCCGGCGGGTTGCCGGAGGCAAGAGCTGGATGGATCCGCAGCCGAAGATGGACCTGCTCAATGACGACAACCAGGCGGTCAACGCCTATCCGCTCTGGTACCAGAACTGGAAATTGATTGAAAAACGCTGGATCCTGGCGGTCGTCAACGGGCCTAGCCCCAAAGCCAAGCATAACTACAATGATTACGTGGAACAGGCCACCCCTTACTGGAATCCGATAAACGTCACCTGGGAGCCGCGTGAGGTTTACGTTATCGAGGCGATTCCGCCTGCGGAGCATCCTTACTCGAAGAAGGTCCTCTACATGGACGCCGACTATCCTTTCTTCTATCAAAGCGATCTTTATGACCGTAAGGGAGACTTCTGGCGCCTCTGGAGGCAGACCTACAGCCCGACCAAATCGGTGGATGGTCAGCCCGGATTGACCTTCTTCTGCACTCAGGCGATCGATTTCCAGCGCAATCGTGCGACTTATATTGACATCATCAGCACCAATCTGAACAACCCCGATTTCAACGACAAGGCTTTTTCGCCTGACATGCTCCAGGCTGCCGGTGCGGGCGGGCTAGACGTGTTTCTGAAGTAGGTTTTTGCTGGTTCCCCCGTAGCCTCGCCAAGGTTACGGGGGGAGCCAGTCCATGGAAAGGTTGGCCGCCGTGAGGGCTAAAAGACTCAGCCTGGGGCCCGGCACTCAGGTTTTGAGTCTCGGGACAATATCTTTCTGGTTATGCTAATATCGAAAGAAATGAACCGTTGTCTCCATGAGGCGTCTAACAGGCAGTTCTTTCGTTTTGGAAAACGAAAGCCGCAAGAGGGTGGTGAATGATAGACGAGACTGTAGCATTTCCAATCGTCAAAATCAGGGGAGGGGATTGTCGGCAAACAGAAGACAAGATTGTCCGGGAAATCCCGATGACGCTCTACTTCAACAAGGAAGAGATCGTCACCATTCTGTGCTCGCCGAATCAGGTCAAGGAATTGATGATCGGATTCCTGATCTCCGAAGGTTTTGTGCGAGACCGGGATGACATTTACACCATCGGCCACCACTGCGAAGAGAACACCATCCGGGTCGAAGGCAGGCCCCGCCCGGCGCAAAAGGAGATCATGAGCAGGCGGGCCATGCCGGCCTGTTGCGGTAAAAGCCGGATTTCTTTCAATTTCGAGAACGATTCCTCACTGCTCAAGGTTCAGGGGTCGACGGTGCGGGTCGGTCTCGATGAAGTTATTTATTATGCCAACTATCTCGATAATCATTCATCCCTCTTCAGGGAGACGGGGGGGATACACAACGGCGGGGTGGGATATTCAGGGGGCGTTCGCTATACCTGCTACGACATCGGGCGGCACAATGTGCTCGACAAGATCCTCGGCAGGGCCTATCTGCTGAACCTGGACCTGGCGGATCATGTCCTGTTCTTCAGTGGCAGAATCTCTTCGGAAATATTGATCAAGGTGGCCAAGATGAACATCCCCGTGCTCGTCGCCCGCTCGGCCCCCACGGACCTGGCCCTGGCGCTTGCCGAGGATCTCAATATCACGGTCGTAGGTTTCGCCCGGGGGGACGGCATGAATATTTATACCTGCCCGGAGAGGATCAATATCCCGCCACAGTTGTCCGTTATTGACTCGAAGGCTGGGTGATTAACGTTTGACGGTGTGCGCAGGGCGACTCCCGGCACGGTCAGGTTTAAGGCGGGGGCAGTTTTACGAGTTCGCGGCCAATGGGGTTGGCTGCTTCATTGAGGATGCCTGCTTTTTCTCAGCGAGGCGGGCACGTTGGTGCGTGCTGTTGAGGGCCGTCTCCAGGGTGATGGTGTCCAGGATCGCTTTGGTCAGATCATCGATCTCATCGGTAATGCTCTGCAGTTCTTCCATGACCGGTCCGCCCGCGTGCCTCCCGAGATCCGGAGAGTCGATCTTCGATTCCAGGGCCTCGAACAGGGATATCACATCAAGCAGCGTCGTTCGATTCACCTCCCCGGCAAATCGATACCCTCCGCCCGCGCCACGCACGGCTTGCACCAGCCCCGAGCGTACCAGCGTGCGCAAGACCTTCGCGAGGTGGTGAGTGGATATGCCGAATTTGTCCGCTATGTCGGTGGCCGAGAGCTGCTGTTCCGGATCGCGGGCAAGTTCGAGCACGGCATAGAGGGCAAACAGGCTCGCCTTTTGTAGCTTCATGGCAGGATCCCCCGTGAGAATGCGATATTAAATGTCGTCAAGCGATTTTTCGAGTTCAATATAGCGTCCGGTCCGCAACCCCTGGCTGCGGAAAAACGACAGGTTCAGCTTATTTTCCCGTGCCACCATCGTCCGGACCGTTTCTACGCCGGCCTGCTTCAGACGCTGGCACATCTCCCTGAACATGAACTGTCCGATCCCCATCCCGCGCGCATCGGGCAATACACTCATGGCGAAGACCCAGCCGCAGGGGGGGGAGCCAAACTCCCAAGCGCGCACCTCGCCGCCTATAAAGCCGACGAGACGGTCATCCCTTTCGGCGACTAGCAGAATCCTGTCAGCTCTCTGCGTGTCGACAAAACGGTCGAAGATTCCGCGCCAATAGTTTGGTTTTCCTTCCGTAATGCCCACATCGTCCAGGGCGATTACGGCATCGAAGTCAGTAGGTACGGCCTTGCGTATGGAAACCTGTGCCTTCACGTCAATGTCCATTTGAGTCTTCTCCCGTGGCGATAGCTCAGTAAACATACGGCGCTCAAACCTGTAAGGAACGTTTAGGGTTGACCACTCAGCTGGTGCTAAACGGGCGACTTATTTGCCGATAGCGTAGCGAATAATATTTTCGTATTTGAGTACCATAATGTTTTCTGCGATACAAGTTAAATCGTTTCATGCTGCGAAATCCGCAGGGGCACAATTAAGTCAGTGATATTGCACCAGCAAGCCTCGCTGAATGCCTCATCATGACTGTTAATTTGATGTTGACAGCTAAAAAGGTAATAAGGTACAAAAATACGAAAATAAGCATTTGATCCTGAATTCATAGGAATTTTAGCTGGCGGTTTTTTGAAGTTCAACAGGCAGGACGAATCGTTTTTCGGGCATCGGGGCCCGCATGTGCAAGGGGATCTGTAATGAAAACCAATAAGATCGATCACATCTGTATTGCAGTTAAGGATCTCGACGCAGCACGGAAGCTGTGGGAGCCCGTTCTTGGCAAGTCCGAGCCGGATGATCCTTACGTGGATGAGCCGGAGAAGATCCGGGTCGCTCGCTACTGGCTCGGTGGCGTTGGCTTCGAGCTGATGGAGTCGACGGCCCCCGACGGCCCTGTGGGCAAGTGGATAGAGAAGAACGGTGAAGGTGTCATGCTCATCAGTTTCAACGTGGACGACACCCGCGAAGCCGTTCGGGAGCTCGAAGAGAAGAACTATCCGTTCATTCCGAACCCCGAACCTCTCGCCGACGATGCCAGCGGCAAGGCCCGTCCCTTCCGAGATTGCGAATTTGCCTTCATTCACCCAAAAAAAATGAACGGTGTCCTGCTGGAGTTAATCGATTACAAGTGGAAAGAGCTCGAATAAGCGCTGGCCTTAACCGCCTATATCGATTCAAGCCGAACACGTGTCAAGTAATCGGCGATGACCAAATCATATGTATGTAAGGAGAGCAAACAATGGCCACAGCAGACCAGATTATCGCCGCAACCGCTCCGCAGCACCTGATTGACCACAACCTGATCGATAAGGACGTTGAGAGCCTCTGCGACGGCATGGTGAAGTATGAAAAGCGTCCGGCAAAGCGCCGCGACGGCTCGGTCGTCGAAGGGCTCTACAACGCCTGGATCATCTTCAACAACCCCAAGCAGTACAACTCCTACACCACCGACATGGTCAAGGCGACCATCCTGGCC
>JBFIMV010000018.1:0-15731 GCA_041611575.1 Desulfuromonadales bacterium
AAAGCGAAGGGAATCGGCTGACCTGCTTCGATCCGGCTGATGTCGAACAGATCGTCGACAATCTGCGCGAGTTTTTCACTCATGCTACAGATTTCGAGCAGAAACTCTCGCTGGTCATCCTGGGAGAACTGGGTCAGGGTCCGTTCATCCGTAAGCAGTTCGGCGTACCCCAGGATGACCGACATCGGCGTGCGCAGTTCATGGGCCGCGGTGGAAATGAACTCGCTCTTGATCCGGTCGAGCTCCCGCTGTCGGCTGACATCCTGCAGAATCGTCACCACCCCGTCAGGAGCACCGTCCAGGGAGCGCAGCGTCGCGGCGCGTGCCTGGATCACCCGCGGATAGGCTGAATCCCTGCTCAGAAACTGGAAATCATGGCGGCGCACGTCGACATCTTCCTGTGCCAGAAAACGGCGCGCCTGGCGGCGCAGGTCGTCGGTGGTGAAGAGTCTCATTACAGACTGGCCGGCGACATCGGCGGCGGAGACCCCGGTCATCTCGGCAGCCGTCGCATTCATGTGGATGATGCGGTCGCGCCTGTCGGTGACGATCAGGCCGTCGGTCATCGCCCGCAGGATACTGGCCAGCTGCGAACCGGAGGCATGCGCCGCGGACAGGGCATTCTTCAGGGCTTCCTCGGTGCGTTTGCGTGCCGTGACATCGCGGACGATGGCGATGGTCAGGTTCGGGTCGTGCTCGGCATGGCAGATGCGCACCTCAACCGGGAAGATCGACCCGTCCTTGCGCCGGTGCAGATCTTCCACGGTCAGCTGGACGCCGCCCAGAAGTTGCGCCTGCAGTCGCTGGAGGTCCACCAGGTCGTGCCCGGCTGAAATGTCACTGACCGACATCCGCAGCAGCTCGTCGCGATCGTAACCGAGCTCACGGCACGCCTGGCGGTTCACGTCCAGAAACCGCCCCTGCCGGTCATGCAGGTAGACGGCATCGGCGGCATTCTCGACCAGCAGGCGAAAGCGTTGCTCGCTCTCAAGCAGGGCCTTCTCCGTTTGTTTCCGGTCGGTGATGTCCAGGAAGGTGCCGATCATGCCGGCCGGCCGGCCATCGGCATCGCCATAGATTTTTTTGTAGAAGATGACATCATGCTGAGATCCATCGGCATACTTGACGATTGCCTCGTAAACCTGCTCGCCGCCCTGTTCCCACAATTCCTCATCGGCCTTCTGGTACCTCCAGGCCAGTTCCGGAGGCGCAAGGTCGTACACGGTCATGCCGACCAGCTCCTCGCGCGACTTGCCGATGTAAGCCTCGAAAGCCCGGTTGCAGCCGGTATAACGGAAAGCGGCGTCCTTGTAGAAGATCGGGTTCGGGATCGTATCCATAAGGTTCTGCAGGAAAGCGAGCTGGCCTTTGAGGTCGCGTCGCTTGGCGGCGACGTCGCTGACCAGGAGATCGATCGACTCGGCCAGGTCGCCGAGCTCGGGATAGGCCGCGGCATGCTGCAGGTCGACCGGGTCATCACCCTCGCGCATGTGCCTGACGTTCCTGGTCAGCTCGAGCAGAGGCGAGGTCAGCCGATTGACGAACAGGCGGATCAAAAACCATGACAGCAGCGTCAACCCGGCGAGAGAAACCAGCAAAGTCGTTCTGGCTTCACCGATCGGCGCGAAGAGCTTGTCACGCGGGTAGAGAGCGAGCAGCGTCCAGTTCACCGGGCTTAAGTGCCGGAAGATGCCGAGCATCGGCGGTCCCGACATGCCGAGCACGTCTATTCTGCCGCGGCTCGACCGTTGGAACTCCGCGATATCCTGCTCCGAGAGGATTGTCAGCGCAGGCTGCAGGATGCGCGACGTCTCGGGGTGAAGGACCAGGTTGTCCGCCTGATCGATCAGGACGAAATACCCCCCCTCGCCGAGCACTCCCTGCAGCAGGTGGCGCAGAAAGTTGTTGCCGAACATATCGATGCTGCCACCGATAATTGCCAGCAATTCCCCGTCTTCGCCGAGGACCGGCACGGTCAGCATCAGGATCGGATGGGCATGCAGCTGCCGCGACTGGAAAACCTTCGAGATGTAAGGCTGGCGGGTCGCCGCGGTAACCTTGACGTAGTCACGAAAAGAAAAATCCATCCCCAGCACATCTTCCTGCATCGGCATGACAGCTTCAAGAACACCCTCCCGCGACAGGAAGAGGATGCCGTTGTCAAAGGTCGACAGGGCGGTTGACTGTGTCTGGAGATAGCGCTGCACCTTCTCCGTATCATCCAGGTGTTCCTGCGGCAGGTTGTCGCGGATCGTTTCGAGGACCAGCTGTGCGTGGTGCATCTTCTCCTGGAACTCGCGCGCCGTTATGTTCAGCGTGTCGGCGATGTGACTATAGGTCAGAGACTTGAAGTTGTGCTCGAAGTAGGTCAGGACAAGCCAGGAAAGCAGCAGCAGAAAAGCTGTCGTCAGGACTGACGTAGCGATCAGGATGCGGGTTTTGAGGTGAAGTGCCATATCGTGCTGCCATAAAGCGGGTCGTTAGCAGGAGGTGTTTCAGGCGCTGAAATGGGAGGTTATCACAAACTTCCGGAGGTTTCACTCGTCAATGCGCAAACGATTGGGAATCCGGCGCAAATGTGGCAGAATGCCGCATGCCTGACAACCGTACCTCTCTTCCGGTCGACGCCGTCCTCGATGACCTCGCGCAGGTTCTCGGGGCGTCGCCCTGCGCCATTCTCCAGGCCCCGCCCGGCTCCGGCAAGACGACGCGCGTGCCGCTTGCCCTGCTCACGGCTGCGTGGCTGGGGGATAAACACATTCTGATGCTCGAGCCGCGCCGCCTGGCGGCGACCGGTGCGGCGCGTTACATGGCGACCCTGCTCGGCGAACGTATCGGCGCTACGGTCGGCTATACCATTCGCTACGATCGGCAGGTCTCTGCCGCCACCCGCATTGAAGTGATCACCGAAGGGCTGCTGACCCGCAGGATGCAGGCCGACCCGGATCTGACGGACGTCGGCCTGGTGATTTTCGACGAATTCCACGAACGCAGCCTGCACGCTGATCTCGCCCTGGCGCTCTGCCGTGACATCCAGCTGGGGCTGCGCCCCGATCTGCGCATCCTGGTGATGTCGGCGACCCTCGACGCCGGACCGGTCGCCGCCCTGCTCGGCGACTGTCCGATCGTCACCGCCACCGGCCGGAGCTTCCCGGTCACCGTTCGCCACCTCGGCGACCCCGATGAACGCAGCATCGCCGCCGCCACAGCGCGCGGCGTCCGCATCGCCCTTGATAAAACCGGCGGCGACATCCTCGCCTTCCTCCCCGGCGCCGGCGACATCCATCGTTGCCGACAGCTGCTGGGCGACAAGACCGATCTGCGGATCTGCCCGCTGTTCGGCGCTCTCTCCTTTGCCGGGCAGCAGGCAGCGATCCTCCCCGGTGACCGGCGCCGCGTGGTGCTGGCGACCAACGTCGCCGAGACCAGCCTCACCATCGAGGGGATCGGCGCGGTGGTCGACAGCGGCTGGGAACGCCGGCCGCGGTTCGACGCTGCGCGCGGCATGACCTCGCTGGAGACGGTGCGCATTTCGCAAGCCAGCGCCGAACAGCGCGCCGGCCGCGCCGGCCGTCTCGGCCCCGGCCTCTGCCTGCGGCTCTGGAGCAGCGGCGCCCACGGCGCGCTCCTCCCCCAGGCCCCGCCGGAAATCATCCAGGCCGATCTTGCCCCGTTCGCCTTTGAACTCGCCCTGTGGGGGATCACGGAACCATCGTCCCTCGTCTGGCTCGACGCGCCGCCAGCCGGGCACCTCGCCGCTGCCCATCGCCTGCTGCGGGAGCTCGGCGCACTGGACAATGCCGGATTGCCGACCGTCATCGGCCGCAAGATGGCGCATTATCCCGCCCATCCACGCATTGCCCGGCTGCTGGCGGAGGCGGTTGCCGCAGACTGTCCCGGGCTGGGTGCCGACCTTGCGGCATTGCTCGACGAACGCGACATTCTTGCTGACCGGAGCACACAGCAAATGAACGGCAGCGAATGCGACCTGATCGACCGGCTCATCCTGCTGCAACGTGATCGCAGTGAACGCACTGCCGCCGTGCGGCGTGCGGCCGGTTACTGGCGAAGACGTCTTGCGGCGCCCGGCGTTACTGCTGTCGAAGCGGGGGCTGTCAGCCGACTGCTCGCCGCAGCCTTCCCCGACCGCCTCGCCCGCCGCCGTTCGAACGACCGCGGGCGTTACCTGCTGCGCCACGGTCACGGCGCCAGGCTGTCGCCGCGCACGCGGGTGACGGACACCGAATGGCTGGTCGCCGTTGACCTGGAAAAACGCGACAGCGCCGACGGGCTGATCCACCAGGCCTCGGCCCTGGCCGCCATCGAGGTCGAGGCGCTGTTCGGCGGTGAGGCGGTCTGGCAGCGCGAAGTCGGATGGGATGACCGTGAGACCCGCCTGGTGGTGCGCGAAGTCCGCCGGGTCGGTGCCATCGTCCTCCAGGAACGGCCGGCCAAACCGACCCCGCAGGACACCGTGCCCGCATTGCTCGCGCTGGTGCGCAGGAAAGGCCTGGACCTGTTCGACTGGCGCCCTCAGGCCGTGCAGCTGCGCGCCCGTGTCCGACTGCTCCAGCGCCACCTGCCGGAGATGGGTTGGCCGGAATGGTCGGATGCCACCCTGCTCGCCACCCTCGATGACTGGCTCGCGCCCTGGCTGGCCAGCGCGAAAGGCAAGGCCGACCTGCAGCGCGTCGACCTGCACGCGGCTCTGGCGGCGCAGCTCGGACACAGAAGACAGAAAGACCTCGCCCGCCTCGCGCCGGAGTGCCTGGCAGTGCCGAGCGGCTCACAGATACGTCTCGATTATGGCCAGGGAGAGGTGCCGGTCCTGGCGGTCAAGCTGCAGGAGCTGTTCGGCCTGGCGGCAACGCCGCGGGTTGCCGAAAGCAGGGTCGCGGTGCTGATCCACCTGCTGTCGCCGGCCGGACGGCCGCTGGCGGTCACCGGCGATCTCGCCGGCTTCTGGGATACCGTCTACCCCGAGGTGAAGAAGGAGATGAAGGGCCGTTATCCGAAGCACCCCTGGCCGGACGACCCCTGGACGGCGCCGGCAACCCGCCACACCCGGTCACGCCGGAGCTGACCGGCATGCCATGTGACCAGCGAGAGGACAGAACCCCGCGACCCGGTGTAAACTGAAGCTGTCAGTCCAAACCGGAAACCAAGGAGCCTGAGATGGAAACCATCGAACTGTTCAGCGCCCGCGTCTGCCCGTTCGCCCACCGCAGCCGCCTGGCCCTGATGGAAAAGAACCTCCCCTTCGATCTGATCGAGATCGACCTGAACGACAAGCCCGCATGGTACGCCGAAGTGCACCCCGGCGGCGCGGTCCCCGCGTTGCGCCAGGGAGATTTCCTGCTGCGCGAATCGCTGATCATCAACGAGTACGTCAACGAGCTGGCCGACGAACCCGCCCTGCTTCCGGCGTCTGTCCGGCAGCGCGCCGAGGCGCGCCTGTGGATCGACGTCGCCTCGTCTCACCTGATCCCGCCTTTCTACCGCCTGCTCAAGGCCAGAAAAGAGGAGGAGATCAACGCCGCGCGCAACACGCTGCTCGAGGGCTTGACCTTCCTTGATGCGGAGCTCGGGCGCCGCAGTGCGCTTGGCCCCTACTGGTTCGGCCGGGATATCAGCCTGACCGACATCGCCATCTACCCCTGGTTCGAGCGCTGGGGGGTGCTGGTGCACTACCGCGGGCTCGCGATCCCTGCAGAGCTGAAGTCCCTGCACGGCTGGATCGCGGCGATGCAGCGGCGCCAGTCGGTGCTGAATGGTGGCCAGTCCGATGCGTTCTACATCAAGGGGTACGCGAAGTACGCCAGCAATGGAACGTGAGATTGACCTGAATTAAAAACAAACTTCTGGGATTTGTAGCGAGAAGGATTCCATGTAAGGCTGCGGCAATCAGTGACTGCCGATGTTCAACATGACCAGTGCGGCCACGACTGCGGCCACGGTGATGAAAACATAGAGAATGCGAAAGGCAGTTGCCAGGTAATGACTCACGGTGTTCTTTTTCATGGGGGGACTCTCCAGATATTACAGAATCAGGAACAAAAGCGTGAAAACATTTCTGGGAATATATGCAATACGTGTAATTAATGTCAACAGATTATTCTAGGTTTATTGATGTTTTTCGGAGAGTTACAGAGGATCTGTGTGCGAGTTACTTGAGTTTGGCGGAAGGGTGCCGTACGCTCGACGCAGCATTTGTGCGTAGAAACCTGAAAAGCCTTTTCCCTCCGGATTTTTCCAAAGGGTATCAGGCTTTTTTTTCGTTTCGAGGGAATCAGCTCTTGACGACGAAAGTTATCTTCGCGTTGACCCGGTAGCTGGTGATCTTGTTGTCGCGGACGATGGCCTGGATCCCTTCCAGGTAGATGCTGCGGATCTCATTCACCGTCTTGCTCGCTTCCTTGAGCGCCGCCGCGGTGGCATCCTCGATGGTACTCCCTTCCGAGTGAATCTCGATGACTTTGGCAATCGACATGATGGTCTCCTTTTCGGTTGAATGCTCCCTTTAACCTTCTAACACAAGAACTTGCGAAGGCAAGCAGGTGAAGACACCATGCAGGGGGCCCGATCCGGTTCGCAGACTGACGCTTTCGCATCCATATTCTCCCCTTCTTGCCGAAGGGCTTTGCTATCATGCCGCAATGACTTATAATTCGCAGGCAGAGCCATAAGGGTTTCACGCCACTCACCCCGGGAAATTATGAAACAGAACGTATCGCTGAAAGAACTGGTCGACCTGGTTGACCGAATCGAGTCGGACGAGGAACAGCTCGACTCGGCTTTGCGGCGGCGCGACCGTCCGGTCGGCAGGGAGCTGTCGGCGCTCAAGGACCGGCCGCTGGCGCAGCTGGTCGCCTGGCTGGAGCGCATCGCCGAGGGTGACGCCCCGACCGCCGGCAGTCGGGTTGCGTCGGCCATGCACATCGGCACCCTGCTCCTGGCCTGTTGCGGTCTTTTGGTCGGCGGCCTGACCGCCGCGGCGGTCTTCTATTACGATGGATCGCACCCGGTCAACATCATCAACGCCCTGGCTGTGTTCGTCGGCTTCCAGCTGCTGCTCCTGCTGTTCACCTGTCTGACCTTTCTGCCCGACAGCATCCTGCGTCTCATCCCCTTGATGCGGTCGGTGAAGGAGATTTTCCGCCTGTTCAGCCCGGGCCGCCTCCTCGGCGTGTTCCATCGCTTCCTCCCGGCGCGCTACAAGGACGCCGTCTCAACGTTCACCGGCAGGACCTCCGCGCATCGCACGCTCTATGGCCGCGTCGAAAAATGGCTGATCGTGCGGGCCGGCCAGGTCTTCGGGGTCGGCTTCAACCTCGGCGCCCTGGCCAGCTGCCTCTACCTGGTGATCTTCTCGGACCTCGCCTTCGGCTGGAGCACCACGCTGCAGACAGAAGCCGGCGACCTCATGGCGCTGACCGATGGCCTCGCCAGACCCTGGACCTGGTTGATCCCCGAAGCGCAGCCGTCGCTGGCCCTGATCGAAGCGACCCGTTATTTCCGCTTCCAGTCGGGCACCCTCCCCGGATTCGAAAGCGGCGGCCCCGCCATTCTCGGCGAATGGTGGCCGTTCCTCATCCTCTGCCTGCTGATCTACGGCCTGCTGCCGAGGCTGGTGACCCTGGCCGTCGCCTCATCACGCCTGCAGCGCGCCTGTCGCCACACCATGCTGAACCTGCCCGGGGCCCGCACCATCCTCGACCGCCTCAACTCGCAGCTGGTCGAGACGCGGGCCGATCAACCGGAGACCGCCCTTGACACCCCCCTCGAGAGCAACCTGCAGGGCCGCTTTGCCGGCGAGTTCCGCGGCCAGCCGGTCACCGTCATCGACTGGGGCGCGACGGGCCTGTCGCGCAGCGCCGTCGAAGCCTGGCTGGAGAACACCTGGGGCGCGACTCTCGACAGTTTCAGCGAAGCCGGCGGAGCCTTCTCCATCGAGCACGACCGTCGGGTGCTCAGCTCCGTCAGTGACAGGAACGCGGGACCGGTGATGCTGCTGGTCAAATCCTGGGAGCCGCCCATGGCGGAATTCAAGGACTTCGTCCATGACCTGCGGCAGGCGCTGGCGGGACCCCGTCCCGTCGCCGTGGTGCCGGTCGGCGTAGGCAGTGAAACAGCGCCCCTGACGCCTCAGGCGGACATGGCGGCCGTATGGGCGACCGTGGTCAAGCAGCTCGGCGACCCCTGGACCTTCGTCGCCCGCCCGGACCAACCGCGGGAGGAAGCATGACCACACCGACTTTCGCCGCCGTCGGCCATCCGAACAAAGGGAAATCAAGCATCGTCGCAACCCTGGCGCACGACGATTCGGTGGGTATCGGCCCCATCCCCGGGACCACGGTCCGCCGCCGCACCTACCCCATGAAGGTCGATGATGAAACCCTCTACACCCTGGTGGACACCCCGGGCTTTCAGCGGGCGCGCCGCGCCCTGGACTGGATGAAGCAGCACGAGACCACGGCGGACAAGCACCCGGAGGTCGTTCGCGCATTCCTGAAAAAACATCAGCAGGGCGAACTCTTCGCCGATGAGTGCGAGCTGTTGGCGCCGCTCATGGAAGACGGCGCCGGCATCCTTTACGTGGTCGACGGTTCGGTCCCCTACGGCACCGAATACGAAGCGGAGATGGAGATCCTGCGCTGGACGGGGCAGCCACGCATGGCGCTCATCAACCCGATCGGCAAGGCAGACCATATCGACGTCTGGCGAGCCGCGCTCGGCCAGTATTTCAACGTGGTGCGTGTCTTCAACGCCCTGACCGCCGACTTTCAGAAGCGCATTGAGCTCCTCGAAGCCTTCGGACAGCTCAAGGACGGCTGGCGCGCTCCCTTGCAGAAGGCAGTCGAGGTCCTCGAACAGAACCGGCGCCAGAGGCAGGTACAGGCTGCGCAAACCATCGCCGACATGCTGGGGGACATGCTCGCCCTGCAGTTGAGCAAGACGCTGGCACCCGACGCCGACGCGGAAAGGGAAAAGCCTGCGCTCGAAGAGAAATACCGCCGCAACCTGGAGAAGATGGAGGAGCGCTCGCGGCAGGCGATCGAAGACATCTACGCCCACAAGAAAATCGACAGGATCGAAGACGGTCTGGAGTTTTTCGCCGAGCACGACCTCTTCTCCGAGGAGACCTGGCGGCTCTTCGGCCTGTCACGTCTGGAACTGATGGGGCTGGGGTTGGTAAGCGGCGCAGCGGTCGGCGGTGGCATCGACCTGATGACGGGGGGAGCGTCCTTCCTCCTCGGCACCATCGTCGGTGGCGGGATCGGCGCGGCCACAACCATGCTGGCCGCCGACAAGCTGGTGGACATCCGAATTCTGAGCATGCCGCTGGGCGACAAGCAACTCCTCGCCGGACCGACCCGCAACATCAACTTCCCGCACATCGTCTTCAGCAGGGCCCGGCTGCATCACTCCCTGATTTCCCGTCGCACCCATGCCGAGCGCGCCAGTCTCAACCTGGATGAAACGCTCCATGCGCTGCGCACTTTGTCGGACCAGGAGACGAAGAGCCTCGAAAAAATCTTCAATCAACTGCGCTCAAACAGCGCCGGCGTAGCTGATCGCAAGGACCTGGCTGATCTTGTAACGGAAATATTCAACCGGGACGACAGGGACCTTACCTGAGGCGATGACCACCCCGCGGGCTTCAGCGCACACAGAGTTCGCAAGACTCTCTACCCTGTATTTTCCTTCAGAAAAACCCCTCACCCGCACCAACGGCTTGCAGCCTCAAGCAGCATGCTTCCAGGCCGCGATGGCGAGCAGCAGCCAGCCGGCCAGGAAGGCGACCCCGCCGAACGGGGTGATGATGCCGAGTCCGCGGACGCCGGTGAGGACCATGACGTAGAGCGAGCCTGAGAAGAGCACGGTCCCGAGCAGCAACAGCCAGCCGGAGGTGCGCACCAGGGGGGCGCCCGGAAGCAGCCGGCAGAGAACGCCGACCAACACAAGGGCAAGAGCGTGGAACAGGTGGTAGAGGATTCCGGTCTGCCAGACGGTGAGCATCTCCGGTGACACCCTGGTTTTCAGCCCGTGGGCGCCGAAGGCCCCGAGGGCGACGCCCAGAAAAGCGTTCAGGCTGCCAAGGATGACAAAGAGTTTCATAGAGAAGCCTTGGATGTTACGGGACACTACTGCGAGTGTCCCGGCAGTGTCCCCCGAACCCGTCAACGCTTGAAGCGCACATGCTCCGCCTGCTTTTCCTGTGCAATGTCCGCCTGCACCTGCCTGACGCTCCGCGCATAGATGATCTCGCGCCCCATCACGCTGCCGGCATAGGCGAGACCGTTGCGCGTCGGCGTGAGCTTGCACTTGACGTTATGAATCCCCTCGCCCAGCACAATCCAGATCGCATCCGCCGTCTTGCCGGAGACCACGACCTCCAGGTCCTGACCCGCTTCCGTACGCACCCTGATCTTTTCGTCGGCCATGAGTCACCTTTTCAGACGTTGAAGAGGAAGTGGCAGATGTCGCCGTCGGCGATCACATAATCCTTGCCGTTCAGCTGCATCTTGCCGGCCTGCTTGACCTTCTGCTCGGACCCGCAGGCCATGAGATCATCGTACTTCATGACCTCGACGCGGATGAAGCCGCGTTCGATGTCGCTGTGGATCTTGCCGCCCGCCACCGGCGCGCTGGAGCCCTTGCGGATCGTCCAGGCCCGGCACTCGTCTTCGCCGGCGGTGTAGAAGCTCATCAGGCCGAGGGCGTCGTACAGGGCGGCGTTGATGCGGTCGAGGCTGGACCGGGTGATGCCCAGGTCCTCCATGAATGCCTGGCGCTCCTCGTCATCGTCGATGGCGGCGATCTCGCTCTCGATCGCGCAGGAGATGGTGAAGACGCCGGGGCCGAAGTCCTTGCCGATGTCGTCCTCGGAGATATTGTAGGCGATGATCAGCGGCGTACGGGTGACGAAGTCGAGGCTCTTGATCGCCAGTTCCTCATCAGGGGCCAGCTTGACGGTGGAGAGGAACTTTTCCTCCTCGAGGGCGGCGTTGAAACGCTTCAGGATCTCCTCCTCCAGGTCCTGGGCCGCAGTCCTTCCCCCCTTCTTTTCCTTGGCAATGCGTTGCAGGCGCGTGTCCACCAGCTGCATGTCAGCGAGCAGCAGCTCCGACTCGATCATCGCCCGATCGCGCGCCGGGTCGACCGAACCGGACGGATGAAAGACATCCGGCGAGTCGAAGGCCCGGACCAGCAGGCAGAGGAGATCGCAGCGGCGGGCCGCGTCCATCCACTGGCGCGCGGTGCTGCCTCCGCCGGAGGTGATGTCCGGGCAGAGGACGAACTGGTTTTCGGCATAAGTGGTCTTCTTCGGCCGGTACAAAGCGCTCAGGGCGTCCACCCGGTGGTCGTGGATCGGGGCAATCCCCTCGAGCGCCTCCCCGGATTTGCGGGCATCGGGCACCGGGCGGCCGGTGAGCAGGGTGAACAGGGTTTTCTTGCCCGTCTGGGCGAGCCCCAATATGGCGATTTTCATGGCTGGTCCTTTGCGGTGATCCGAGATTGTTGACCCGGTTCCTCTGTGGCTCCCGGGGAGTTCGCTGACGTAATGAAATTATACAATTCCTGCCGGCAAGGCAATCAGTGAAAACAGAAACGGACTTTTAAGCGAAAATAAGATCATCACCCATCAACGCGCTGACTTGATCGTTCACGGTTGCTGCAAGACGAACGATAAATGCTATATTAAAACAACAACAGCCCATTGAACCGGAGGACCCATGTCTGATTCCGAGAAAACCGCATGCAAAGATCCGTCAGGACATTGGCTGCATATCTGCGAACTGAGGAAAGAGGGGCGCAAGAAGGAAGTGGCCGACCTCATGGAAGATCCCGGCCATACCTGCCTGAACTGCAATGCCGTCGCCAAACATGCCAAGAACCTCTGCAACCCGAGTACGATCATCAAGGTATAGCGCTTGCTTGACGGTCATGAACCGAGAGCCCGCCGGACCATCGGCGGGCTCTCGCCATGTTCATACCAGCCGGTGCCTGCTCGACCTGCACCTTGGCCGCTTGTGATCACATTGCCAAACCTCCATAATCACAAGCCTGAAAGCACAGCTTTTGCGTCGCCGCCCCCCAGCGTTTGCGCTCGGCGATCAGCTGCAGCAGCAGCATGCCGTCATTGACCATGCGGCCGCCCAGCACGTGCACCCCCCGGGCGAACAGGGGGTCGGGGAAATAGCCGGCCGTGGGGCCCAGCACCGAGATGTGTTCGGCCAGACTGCAGTGTGACAACACGTCGTCCAGGGTGTCGTTCAGCAGCGTCGTGCTGGTACACAGGACCTTATTGCAGGTCTGCAACGCAGTGACGTCGAGGGTCACGGGCAAATCCGGGTAACGTTCGATCAGTTGCGCGTTTTTTTCGACGATGACGAGTTCGGCCTTGCTGTTCTTCATATATTTCAGTAACGGCGGGAAAAAGCCGACCATCCCCACGCGGTCGCCGTCGCCGATATTCATCAGCCCGAGAGAGTCTGCGGCCGAGTCGGGCACGCGGCCGGTGACACGCATCACCTGCTGACAGATGGCGTTGATCGCGGCCAGCCCCAGCATGTTTTGTACAGGATCGGAGCCTCCGAAGGTTTCGACATACCGTTCGGGGCGCTGCCCGATGAAATCCTGCGGCTGCAACGACCGGTAGTCTCCGTCGCTGCCATCAGGCAAGAGCAGATAGCTGACCCCACCGGCACCACCCTCAAGCGCCATGGCCATGAACTCACAACCGGCAGGTTGCCCGCCGGCAAAAAAGGGCGGGAAGACAGCACCGGCAATCCTGGGAACAGGAAAGCGTGCAGCGAGCCCCAGGGCCATATCCCGAACTTCCATCATAATTCTCATACGTCTCCCCTTTCATTATCTGACAACACAACGCGCCGACAGTTTCAACTGCAAACATCTTCACCGATACCCCTGCGCCTGCAGCGAGAAGAGAGTGGCATACTGCCCGCCGAGTTCCATCAGCTGTGCATGGCTCCCCTGCTCGACGATGCGGCCCTTGTCGATGACGATGATCTGATCGGCCATGCGCACCGTCGAGAAGCGATGCGAGATGAGGATCGTCATCTTGCCGCGGCTTAAATCCCGGAAGTGCTCGAAGATGGTCGCCTCGGCGGCGGCGTCCATGGTCGCGGTCGGTTCGTCGAGGACCAGGAGGTCGGCCTTGATGCGCATGAAGGCCCTGGCCAGCGCGATCTTCTGCCACTGACCGCCGGAGAGCTCGCGGCCACCCTTGAACCATTTGCCGAGTTGGGTGTCGTACTGCTGCGGCAGCTTGACGATGAAATCGTGCGCCATCCCCATCTCCGCCGCCTGCTGCCAGCGCTGCCGGTCCTCGAAGTGGCTCATGTCGCCGGCACCGATATTCTCACCGACCAGGAACTGGTAGCGGCCGAAGTCCTGGAAGATGACGCCGATCCTCCGGCGCAGGGCGTCGGCCTCCCACTGCTGCAGATCGAGGCCGTCGAGCAGAATCCGACCGGAGTCCGGTTGATAGAGGCGGGTCAACAGTTTGATCAGGGTGGTCTTACCGGAGCCGTTCTCGCCGACCAGCGCCAGGCTATCGCCCGGCTTGAGGTGCAGGCTGACCTGCTGCAGCGCCGGCTCCTCGCTGCCCGGATAAGAGAACGAGACCTGATCGAAGCGCACTCCGTCGCCCGGCTGCGGCCCCTGCTGCAAGGTTCCCTGCACGGCCGGCACCGGCTGCTCGAGGTACTCGTAGAGGTTCGACAGGTAGAGGTTGTCTTCGTACATGCCGCTGATCGCCGACAGGCTGGCCGAGACCGCCGACTGGCCCTGCTTGAAGAGCAGCAGGTACATGGTCATCTGACCGAGGCTGATCTGGCCGCGGATCGCCGACAGGGCGATCCAGGCGTAGGCACTGTAAAAGGCGCCGGTGCCGAGCAGGCCGAGAGCGAAACCCCAGCTGTCGCGGCGCAGGGTCAGCCGGCGATCTTCAGCAAACAGCTTGGCGAAGATCGCCTGGTAGCGTTCCAGCAGTTTCGACCCCAGGCGGAACAGCTTGACCTCCTTGGCGTAGTCCTCGCGGGCCAGCACGGTCTCCAGGTACATCTGCATGCGCGTCTCCGGCGAACGCCAGCGGAACAGGCGGAACTTGTCACCGGAGAACTTCGCCTCAGCCAGGAACTCGGGGATGCCGCCGGCGATCAGGATCAGCACCGCCCAGGGAGAAAACTGCACCAGCAGCACGGCGTAGCTGACCAGGGAGATGCCGTTCTGCACCAAACCAAAGGTCCGCGTCACCAGGCTTAAGGGGCGGGTCGACGCCTCGCGGCGGGCGCGGGTCAGCTTGTCGTAAAACTCTGAGTCCTCGAAGTGCGCCAGCTGCAGCGTCAGCGCCTTCTCCAGGATCATCAGGTTGATGCGCTGGCCCATCAGCGCCCGCAGCAGCGCCTGGCAGACCGAGATGCCGCGCTGGGCCGCGGCGATCAGCGCCACGACACCGGCCTCGGCGACGACGAACAGCAGCACCAGGGTGGTATCGGCGCTGCCGGTCTGGCGGAACTGCCCCATCGCCGCGACCACGCCATCGACGATCAGCTGGCCGATCCAGGCCACGGCTGCAGGAAGCACCCCGGCCACCAGCGTCAGGACGGCAAAGATCAACGCCAGGCGGCGGCTGGTCGACCAGACCAGTTCCATGGCGCGTCGACTGTAACGGAACACGTCCAGGATATGCCTGGGCTGCGGGTTGGTGTCGCTGGTCATGGGCGGGTGTGTCAAACCGGAAGTCTCCCGTCAATCGCATGGAACGAACAAGGCGATCAGCTGCGTATTCTGATCCGTCAAGTTTACCTAAAGAGGGACACGACGAGAAGTCTCCCACAGACAGGAGGCCCGTTTATCATCCCGCGACTCCTGCAATCACCGGAAAAACAGGTATTCTTATTAAAAGAACGTTGTCCTTGCCTATGGCAAAGTGGTCTGTGCATGAGAGGAGGCGGATTATGGACAATACCGCGAAACTGTTTGCAGAGGGTCTGTTCAAGGGGTTTGCTCCGGACGAAACGGTGGCTTTTCTGCGCCGTTGCGGGGAAAACACCTATCCAGACGGCACCTGCCTGTTTATGGAACAGACAGAGGCAACCAGGCTCTACCTGATCCTGAAAGGGAGCGTCGTCCTCAAGTTCGAGATGCCGCAACGTGAGAACGCCGACACCACCATCGCGATACGCAAGCCAGGGGCCGCCGTGGGCTGGTCGGCGATCGTGCCACCCCACCTCTACAGGCTCTCCGGCTACTGCAAAGGCAAGACGACACTGCTCGAGGTCGACCGGGAAACTCTCGAGATCCTTTTCGAGACCAATTACCACCTGGGTTTCATCTTCATGCGCAACCTCGCCGTACTCGCCGGCGAGCGCATGCACCAGGTCCAGGACAAGCTCGCCAAGGTCCTTGCCGACGAGGTGATTGACGGCTGGTAACACCAAAGGGACACTACTGAGAGTGTCCCGGGAGTGTCCCGGGAGTGTCCCAGGAGTGTTCCCGGGAGTGTCCCCTAGGAGGAGAATTCGCGGACCAGCTTGTTGACCGTCTCCTTGGCATCGCCGAAGATCATCCGGGTATTATTCCGGTAGAACAGCGGGTTGTCGAGCCCGGCGAAACCGGAGGCCATCGACCGCTTGAGGACGAACACGGTGCGGGCATAATCAGCGTTGATGATCGGCATGCCGTAGATCGGGCTGCTGGCC
>JBFIMV010000019.1:0-15469 GCA_041611575.1 Desulfuromonadales bacterium
ACGCCTGCATCGCCGTGGGCCGAATGTTCCCAGGAATCGACTTCGGCCAGCGGGCCGAAGCCCTGCGCCGGATGGCAGAGGTGGCAGAACTCGGGTTCGGAGGTCATGTGCAGGATCTGGATGTTGATGAAGCCGAAGAAAACGACGAACACCACAGAAGCGATAGTAAACAGGACAATGTGTCGTTTACACCAGTCAAACACGTTTTTCAGCATGATGCGCACCTCATGAGCCGTGATTTGGTTGAACCTGCCACGGGATTAATTCCACGACAAGCCACCGTATAATACACATTTTGAGCCGCAATGCAACCATAAAGAGTGTATACAGTATGCATGTTCAGTGTGGCTTTAGCCGCACTTGGCCTCGTCTTGCGACTGAAAACAATAAGGGGACTGCCGTTCGGCAGCCCCCTTATGTTTGGATTAAGGCCAGTGAATTTAGTGGCCGCTCCCTCCCATGAAAGCGAAGATCATCAGGAAGAGGCAGGCGATGCCGGTGAACAGGGCAACATAGCCGAAGGCCTTGAAACAGAAGTCATAGACAGGTCCGCTAACCTTCTTGCAGACATACTCCTCCGTGGTCCCCTCCTCCTCGTAGCGACGCCATTGGTCGCCGCGCTCCTCTATGAATTCCTCTTTCGACATCTGGCCATTGAAGATGACGAAATCCATCGGGAACTTCTCCGGCCGACCGTGAGTGTTGTAGAAGTGTACGGTAAAGATGAAGCCGGTGGCGAGCAGCGCCTCGTCGGAATGGACGATGGTCGCCACGTTGAATGCCCAGCCGGGGAGGAAGTAGCCGAAGAATTCTGGGAACCAGAGCATCAGTCCGGAGCCGCCGATGGCGAACATGCCCCAGAAGACGGCGAGGAAGTCGAATTTTTCCCAGTAGGTCCAGCGCTCGAAGGTCGGTTTGGGGCCAAGGAAAAGGAACCAGCGGATCATGCCGACGACGTCGCGGATGTCCCTCAGGTTCGGACAGAGGGAGTCGGGGCCGAACAGCCGCTTGAGCCACATGTCGCCCGGGGTCTTCTTCTTGCTGAGGAAGAGGAAGTCAAAGCTCAGGATCAGGGCCGAGATAAAATAGTAGAAGGTCAGGATGGCGCAACCGCGATGAATCAGGCCGGCGAAGTAAGTGCCGCCGAAGAAATCCATCATGGACATCGCCCAGCGCTGGTCGGAGAACTTGAGCGGCAGGCCGGTCAGAGTCAGGCCGAGGAAGCTGATGATGACGGTCAGGTGCAGGAAGATGTGCCGTGGCTTGAAGCGCACGTATTGCTTGTGGGGATCCGAGACATGGTGTCCCTCTTCGCCGCGATGCATGGCGGCGAGCTTCTGGCGGTTTTCGACGAAACCGCGGATCATCCAGAGCAGCGTGTGAATCCAGAAGACAGCGAAGGTCCCGAGCAGCAGGCCGGTCATGCCGACGAAGGTCCAGTAGAGGAAAGGGTAGTTCTCGCGATCATGCATGTCGCCGTGGGAGTAAAACTGGGCGAACAGGTTGGTCGCATTCGGATGACACTGGGCGCAGGTGCCGGTCAGGTTTGCCACGTTGACGCTGGAGTTGGGGTCATCCATGGGGAGGACATTGTGAGCGGTATGACAGTCGGAGCAGCCCGCCACCTTGTCCGGCGAGCCGAGCCTGAAGTTCTTGCCGTGATAGCTGCTCATGTAGGTTTCCACGGCCACGTTGAAGACGCCGTTGCGCGCCATCATGTCGTGGTCGGCGTGACACTTCAGGCAGACCTTGGTGTGGAATTCACGGTTGACATGACTGTTGGGGTCGCCGAGTTGCTCTACCTTGTGCAGGTTATGGCAGTCGTGACAGGCGGCCGAGTCCTGGTTGCCGGCCTGAACAGCCTTGCCGTGCACCGAATCGATGTAGTCCTGGTGGTCATCGTGACACCCGGTACATTTGGCGACGACCTTGGTCTTGTCACCTTTCCAGTAGGTGTGAGTATGAATGTCGTCGTGACAGGCCGAACAGGCAACATCGTTCAGCTTATGCACGCTCGAGTAGTGTTCGCTGGTCTCCTTCTTGTGGCATAGCACACACTTCGGCTCGCCCGGCATGACGTCGCCGGCAATGTGCGCATCAAGCGAGGTCACTTCGACATGACAGCTGGTGCAGGCGTTCTTGCCATGAACAGACGCGCCGTAGGCGACCGGGGCGACGACGTCATCGTGGCACTCGAGGCAAACCTCGGGAGCGATGGCCATGCCGCTTTTCGCCTGGGCCGGAATGGTGGGGAGCAGTAAGCCAAGGACCATCAAGGGCAAAATGAAATAGCGGCAATTCATGTGGTGCGCCTCCTGTAGCAGTTTCTGTCAAACGGCGGTAATAAACGATACTGCGCGGTGTATGAAAAATAGAAAAAGTTGAATAAATTGATAGAGTTGCTAAAAACGAATGTGTATACTGTGTAAGATTAAAAAGTGTTTAACATAAGAAACATTAAAAGTCAATCGTGAAACAACGCTAAGGAGCTATGTCTAAGAAATTTTTTTAATGTCTTGCGCTCGTCAAAGAATCGCCGCTAGTATGGGCAAGATCATGATTGTCGTTTGGGGAGACATTTGAGAATGAAGCGGATTGGGCGTGACTGGATCTGGGCGGGCATCGCGTTGAGCTTGTATGTTGTCGGCGGCCTGCTGATCATGGGCGGTATGGTCATGATCGGCATTCTGGGAGCACAGGACATCTGGGGCTGGGGTGAAGCACGCGGAATCGGTTATCTGGCCTTCGGTATCGGCATCTTTGCCTCTGTGTGTGGCGTCCTGATCATGCGCATCATGCGCAATCGTGGCCTGGCGTAAAATTACGACCCGTCGTCCGCGCACTGATTAAACGAAAAGGGGAGCAGTCCAGTGACTGCTCCCCTTTAAAGTTCTGCTGCAATACCGTGTTACTTGCTGAGCATCTGCACGACGGTATCGGTGAAGGGGTTGGCGAACAGGATGATCATGGCAACAACGAAAACGTAGATTGCCAGGGACTCGATCATCGCCAGACCGATCAGCATGATGGTCATGATCTTGCCGCTTGCGCCGGGGTTGCGGGCAACGCCCTCAACGGCGCTTTTGATTGCAAGACCCTGGCCGAGGCCGGTACCGAAAGAACCGATGGCCATGCCGAAACCGGCTGCGATCATACACCAAGCGAAAAATTCCATTTTGTTTCTCCTTTCTTGGGTTCTGTTTTCCTATACGGTATAGGACGTCAAGCCTGAAACAGGCTTAGTGGGCTTCCTCAAGCGAACCGGCGATGTAAATCATTGCCAGCAGCATGAAAACGAATGTCTGGATAAAGGCGACCAGAACGCCCATGAGCATCATCGGCAGGGGCACGATGAAGGGGACGAGGCCGAAGAAGATCATCAGGACGATTTCATGGCCGTACATGTTGCCGAACAGACGCAGGGTCAGCGACAGGGGCCGGGCAAGGTGGCCAATCATCTCGATGGGAACCATGAGCGGGGCCAGCCAGATGACCGGGCCGCAAAAATGCTTAAAGTAGCCGATGCCGTGCTCTTTGACGCCGATGATGTGGGTCATGGCGAAGACCGTAAGGGCAATGGCGGCGTTGGTGTTGAGGTTGGCGGTCGGCGGAAAGAAGCCCGGTATCAGGGCGATCAGGTTTGATGTTAGAATGAAGAAGGCGATGGTGGCGATCAGCGGAAAGTAGGCCTTCCCCTTGTGCCCCATGGTCTCTTCGATCATGTTCTCGATGCCGTCGATGACCGGCTCGAGGAAGTTCTGCAGCCCGGAAGGAATGGTTGTGATGCTGCGCTTGACGAGTACGGCGACCAGGATGAGCAGCGCCATCACCAGCCAGGTGTAGGTGACATGATTGCCGAGATGCAGGTGAAGTTGTTTCTCAAGCCACTCGAGAAAAATAAATGGATGTATCATCTGCGCAAAGCCTCCTCTACTTAAAGGCGCGTTCTATCGTCAAACAAAACAGGTTGATCACAACCACCGACAGTCCGAAGATCAAGCCAATGGGGTTGATCTTGACGACCGCTACCAGGATTGCCAACGCGGCCGCGAGGGCCGACAGCCTGACAAGGTAGCCGAACTGATAACGAAACCTGGCTCCACCCGTTGGCTGCTTGAGCAACTTCCCAAGGGAATTGCGAAGCCAGTAAAACCCGCCGATGGCAACCAGCCCTCCCGCCAAAACCCCAAGGGTCAGGGAACGGTTGGCGAAGAGCAGGGAGCCAGCGAGCAACAGGGCGAAAATGATCCAGTTGCGGCGGGCCATCTTTGCCGGCAACTGCTCAATCGGATCTTTCGTCATTCTTCTCCTGGGTGTCATCTTGCTCGCGCATGGCGCGGCGGGTCAGGATGAAAATGTTGCGAAAGCCCGAGGCGATGCCGAAGCCGAGCCAGATCAGGGTCATCCAGGGGGATGTTCCCAACCATTTGTCCAGGTGGTAGCCGATGAACAGGCCGATGAAGGATGCCGCCACCATAGATATGCCGAGACTTGATAAAAAGCCCAGCGATTTCATAAGTTGGCGCTTGTCGTCGGCCATAATGATTGTATACAGAATACACCCTGGAGTTTAAGCCCACATTAGATAGCACAGGGTCTGTGGGCTGTCAACCGATTTTGTCGGTGTTTCCTGGGTTTGCACTGCTGCCTCCGTTGCTTTTGCAAGGAGAGGGTTTACACGGATTAAAAATAGAGGTAAAGTTCTGCGCCCAAAACGAAAGTGCCCGAACCGGGTGCTGGGTAACCCATGTAAAAGTGAAGGAGTCACAAAAGATGAAGAATAAAGCTATTTTTCTGATGATCCTGATGCCGGTGCTTCTCCTGCTGCCTTGGACGTCCCTTGCCGAAGAGAGTGCCACCCGTGCGGAAATTATTGAGAAGTGCAACGAAGCGGCGGCGCTGGTTTTGGCTGAAGGCAAGGAGGCCGGGATCGCCCTGATCAGCGACCCGCAGGGTCGTTTCGTCTGGAAGGACACTTATGTTTTCCTGATGGACTTCGACGGCAATATCCTGGCTCATCCGGTCATTCCGCAGTTGATGCAGAAGGGTCCCCTTCTTGATCTGGTAGACAAGAACAAGGAGAAGCCGAAGAAAATCATGATTGAATTTATCAATATCGCCAAGAACAACGGCGAAGGCTGGATCTGGTACAAATGGCCGAAGCCCAACAGCCGCGAGGTGGCGGACAAGTTCACGTACATCAAGCGGGTCGGTTTCACCGACATGGCAGTGGGTGCCGGCATCCACAGGTAATTCAAGGGTCCCGTTCCCGGGATTTCCAGTGTTGCATATCTAACGGCCGTATCGCCCTGCTGGCCAGGCGCGGTGCGGCCGTTTTACGTTTTTTGAAACGGCGGTTAATTCGCCCTGCAGGTGGCGCTCAACTCTTGAGGGTGAGCAGGGTCAGCAAGCCGGAGAGGGCCATGCCGATCAGGGTCGCCCAGTATGCGTAGTAGGGGGGGGCGACCCGGCCGTCCTTTTCCAGGGTGAGCTGACGGTAGGTCTTCAGGTGTTTGTGGACCTGCCAGCGCATCTCGAAACGCCCGATGCTGATGCCGGCATCGGCGAGATCGCGCAAAATCTTCAAAGAACAGATGAAGTTGGCGCCGGCAGTGATAAGGAAGGCGTAAAAGAAATAGCGCGTCATGCTGATACTCGCTTGAAAAGCTGCTTCATCAATATTCATTCAAGCCTGCGGGTTCATGAAATGCGGATAGTTCGACAGTTGAACACCACCGTCTGGCCAGTCCGGATCTTGCAGCGCCTGCGTGTCTCAACGGCTCCGTCGACCGTGGCATGACCTGCGGCGATCAACTGCTTGGCCGCACCGCCACTGGCGCAAAGTCCGGTGACCTTGAGCAGGTTGTGCAGCTCTATGAACTCATGGTCCTCCAACGAGAATTCGATCGCCTCCGCCTTGCCTGCCATCACGCCCCGCTTTGTCCTAGTCGTCCCGCTTGCGCCGGTGAGGTTTCTTGGAGAACGGCTTGAAGCGCCCCTGGTCGCCACTCTTTGCCGGGGTTGCGCGCTTGCTGAATTTTGTGGGGCTCGGCCTGTGGCCGCCTTCCGCGGGACTGATCTGCAACTGTTGGCCGCAGACCCAGACTTTCTGCAGATGTCTGAAAATGTCTGCCGGCATGGCCCCGGGCAGATCGACCAGGGTGTGGTCGTCAAAAATCTTGATCTGGCCGATATCGCGACTCTTGATGTTCGCCTCGTTGGTGATGGCGCCGACGATATGCTTCGGTTCGACACCGTGCCGGCGGCCGACTTCGATGCGATAACGCGACAGGTGCGCGTCGCTGCTCTCCTGCTGCCGTTTGTGTGGCCGGGTTTCTTCGTGGGCGCCTTCGTCCTCTACCTCGACGGCTTCCTCGTTCCATTGCAGCGGCCGGTCTTTTTGCACCAGGTAGGCGAGGGTTGCCGCAAGCCGGCGCAGGCCGACATCGTACTGGTGCTGGTAGCTGTCGATCAGCTCTTCGAAGAACTCCAGGTCCTGAGACTCCATGGCCTCGGCGATCTGCTCCTTGAACAGGTCGATGCGGCGGTTGGATATGTCCCGGCGGCTCGGCAGGCTCATGGCCGTGATCGGTTGGCGCGTGGCGCGTTCGATGGTGGCCAGCATACGTCGTTCGCGGGGAGCGACGAACAGGATGGCCTGCCCCACGCGCCCGGCGCGGCCGGTGCGGCCGATGCGGTGGACGTAGGCCTCGGTGTCGTACGGAATGTCGTAGTTGATGACGTGACTGATGCGTTTGACGTCTAGGCCGCGGGCGGCGACATCGGTGGCGACCACGATGTCGAGATCACCCGTCTTGAGGCGGTCTATAGTTTTCTCGCGAATCGCCTGGGTCATGTCGCCGTTGAGCGGCGCGCATGAGAAGCCGCGCGACTCGAGCTTTTCGGCCAGTTCGACCGTGGCGGTCTTGGTGCGGACGAAGACGATCATCCCTTCGATCTCTTCAGCCTCGAGAATGCGTGTCAGGGCGTCGAGCTTGTGCAGCCCCTTGACCTGCCAGAAACGCTGCACGATCGTTTCGACGGTCGATGTCTTGCTCTTGATGTGGATTTCCACCGGGTCCTTGAGATGCCGCCTGGCGACGTTCAGGACTTCCCGCGGCATGGTCGCCGAAAACAGTGCGGTCTGTCTGTCGGCTGGAGCGTGCGTCAGGATCTGTTCGACGTCGTCGACAAAGCCCATGCGCAGCATCTCGTCGGCCTCGTCCAGAACGACGCTGGTCAGGCTGTCGAGTTTCAGGGTGCCGCGATTGAGGTGGTCCTGGATGCGGCCGGGAGTGCCGACCACCGCCTGCACGCCGCGCTGCAGGCGGCGCAGCTGCTGGCTCATGCTCTGCCCGCCGTAAACCGGCAGGACCTGGAAGCCCGGAAGGTGGCGCGCATAAGTTTGCATCGCTTCGGCGACCTGCAGGGCCAGTTCCCGCGTCGGGGTCAACACCAAAATCTGTGGGCGCATCAATGAAAGGTCGAGGCGACTCAACAGCGGCAGGGCGAAGGCTGCCGTCTTGCCGGTGCCGGTCTGTGCCTGGCCGAGGAGGTCGCGCCCATCGAGCAAGGGCGGAATACTGCGGGCCTGGATCGGTGATGGGGTTTCATAGCCGAGTTCATTGACGACCTGCTGGAGAGCGGCGGGGAGGGCAAGATCGGAGAACGTGATGAGTTTGTCTTCTGTCATGGTATGCCTGTGGATGTGCCGGTGGTAAGACCGGTTCTGTGCGATTGAACGGTAGGAAAGCAAAGAAGAGTTCCGAAGCGTCCTGCCGTTTTCTTGCGCCCGGAAGGCGGGGAACTTATCCTATCTGGCGGGCGAGTGCAAGCTTTTCTGCTGAACGGCGGGAAAAACCGGTCAGCGGGAGCCGAACCGGGAGAGCAGGATACCGAGCCCGCGGTTCAGCAGATGCTCGCGTGGCAGAGAACGCAGGACCGGTTCCTTGCGCACCCCGATTCTCACCAGCTCGTCAATGCTCGGCTGATGTCGCTTGAACTTGAGTCCCTTGCGGAAGGTGGCTATTGCACGGCGTTTCTGTCCGGCGATCAGGTAGATCCTGCCAAGTTGATAATAATGATCCGGGTTGTCCGGCTCTCTTTGCAGGGCATCCATGCACAGGCGCAACGCCTGCTGCAGCTGGCGACGCTCCTTGGCCAGACAATAGGCGAGCTTTGACATGACCTGCGGGGTCTGCTCGATATTATGAGCGGTTTCGAACTGAAGCAGGGCGACCAGGGTGTCCCCTTGTTGCAAGGCACGGTCTCCCCGCCGAATCAAATCATTCAGGGTTTCAGGCATGCCAACGGCCCTCGTGGGTTGTCGATAATCCGGGTGGAAAGCGGCCGCAAGCCGGAGACAGGTCACCTCCCTGCCAATACATTAACCGAATAATCCGCATACGGCAATCCTGCAGAATCACACCGCGGTGTCCCGTGTTGCCGGCGGGCGGAGAAACTGTTGCCTGAACCTGTTCCGTAGTGTAATGTAAGATGCTAATCTTGCAGTCGATTGTCGGGATTTCCCCGAGTATTTCGCGACAAACATGGTTACTGCAACCCATGGGGGTCTTTACGTGAGTCATCTGCGGCGATTCGGACTGGTCGTTCTCCTGTTGTTCTCGACGGCATGGCCGGTCTCTGCCGAAGAAATACTCCGCTATGCCGGAGCGACAACCCTGCAGCGTTATTTCATGCCGGAAGCGGCGCGCTTGTTCAACGATGAGACGGCTGTCCGCATCCGCATTGAAGGTGGGAACACCGACCCGGGAATCAAGGCGTTGCTGAACGGTGAAATCGACATGGCCGGTTCCGGCCGCCTGTTGACCGCTCATGAGAAGCAAAAGGGGCTGGTCGAGCATTTTCTCGGATGGGATGTCCTTGCCGTCGTGTTGCACAAACAGAACCCGGTCGAAGAGCTCAATTTCGAGCAATTGCACGGAATTTTTAGCGGGAGGTTGACCAACTGGCAGCAGGTGGGTGGTATTGACGCTCGAATTCTCGTGGTGACCAGTCCGAAGGGTTCCGGAATGCGCACCGCCGTCAAAGACCTGATTCTCCAGGGGCGTGAGTTCCTGCCCCGCGAAGTTGTCTCGGCCATCGTCGCCGAGGCTGACCAGCAGGTTGGCATGTTCCCCAACGCGATCACCGTGCAGAGCCGGAGCATGCTCGATGCGAAGACTGTCAAGACAATCCGGGTTGCAGGGGTTGAGCCTTCGGCTGCCAACGTCGCCGCCGGCCGCTACCTGCTAGCCAAACCTTTGGCCCTGATCACGCTGGGCCAGCCGCAGGGGGATCTTGCGCGCTTCTTGGCGTTGGTGAAGAGCCCGCGCGGCAAGGTGATCTTGAAGAAATATTTTGTTCCCGCAGAGTAAATGAGTCTTTGTGGTTATTATTAAGCGCCTGATTGAGTGCGTCATGATCGTTTGGCGAGGAATGGGTTGATATGAAACTGCGGTCCAAAATTCTCGTCGGCCTGATTTCGGTCGGCGTTCTGCCATTGATCGTGTCCTTCTGGATCATCGGCGGCATGGCTTCTCACGAGTTGTCGAACCAGATGATCGAGCGTGCCGGCTTTGCGGCCGATTTTGTCGAGCAGACGACCCTCAGCATTTCGGCGGAAAGCCTGACGCTGATCACCATGCAGGCCAGTAATCCGTTTTTGGTGAACGCCGTTTACTCTGCAGGGCTGAACAACAACACGGCACAACTCGACAGTGTTGTCAGCGGCATGCAGGACCTGCCCTTCGATCAGGTTGAGGTCCTTGACAATACCGGCAAGCGCATCTATCGCAGCTTCCTGAAAGGCAACCAAGAAGTCCCTCCGAGTTCGACGAACGATCATCCTGTAATTTCGGCAAGTCTCATAGGTGAACCTTACGCTGAAATCAGCGAATTCGACGGAATGATGGCAATCGCCGCCGCCGCGCCGATCACCATGTATGGCGGCGCGATTGGACATCTGGTGGGGGTCAGCTATCTCGACGAGCATCTTGCGCAGCGACTGAAAGACCTCAGCGGGATGGATGTCGCATTCTTTAACGATGGACGAGTCATCGCCTCGACTTCACCGGAACTGGCAGAGGTCGATCTCGCCGGGGCCCTTTCGGCGCAAAATTACGGGATGGAAATTGCGGGGCGCAAGCAGCAGGTTTTTTATAGTTTGATCGGCGGCAAGAATCGCGGCGTGCTCATGGCCTTCGATATCACCGAACTCAAGTCGGCCCAGTCCCGCTTGCAGAAGGTGCTGGTCGTGATCGCCATCGTTGTCGCAGTCATTTCGGTTTGCCTGGGCTTGCTGGTCGCCAACAACATCGTCCGACCGCTCCGCGAAGTGGTTGGCAACCTGCGCGAGATCTCTGCCGGAGGAGGCGACCTGACCCGGGAGCTGAAAATCCGCAGTCGCGACGAAGTCGGCGAGCTCTCGGAATGTTTCAACGGTTTTCTGCGGCGCCAGAGGGAAATGGTCAGCCGCATTCGTGAGGTCACGGACGGCCTGACCGAGGCGAACCAGAAAATACGCAATTCGTCCCATGAGGTCATGGAAGGGGCGGTGAGCCAGTCCCAGGCTCTCGAGGAGTCCTCCCGGGCGATCGAGGGGATCGACGAAGCCGCCGGTGGCATCGCCGATAGCACGGGGACGCTGGTCAGTGCGGTCGAAGAGAGTTCGTCGGCGACCCTCGAGCTCGGCGCGACGATCGAGGAGATCGCCTCCCAGATGGAAAAACTCTTTGCGACGGTTGACGAGGTTTCGAGCTCGATCAACGAAATGTCGGTCGCCAGCCAGGAGGTTTCGGAGAACGTCGGCATCCTCTCCTCGTCCACCGAAGTGACGGTCTCTTCCATGCTGCAGATGAATGCATCAATCAAAGAGATCGAGGAGAACGCGGCACAGACCAGCCGGCTGGCCAGCACGGCTGCCGAGGATGCCCAGCGTGGTATGCAGACCGTCGATGAGACGATCCGTGGCATCGAATCGATTCGTCAGACGGTTGACCGGGCCAGTGGGGCGATCATGGACCTGGGGGTCCAGTCGAATGCCATCGGCAAAATTCTTACAGTGATCGATGACGTCGCCGATCAGACCAGCCTGCTTGCCCTGAATGCGGCGATCATTGCCGCCCAGGCCGGCGATCACGGCAAAGGGTTCGCCGTGGTTGCCGATGAGATCCGTGAGCTGGCCGAGCGGACAGCCGTTTCGACCCGCGAGATTGCGACGATCATCACCAACCTCCAGGAGGGGACCCAGGAAGCGGTCGTTGCCATGAAGGCCGGCAGCGAGCAGGTATACCAGGAGGTCAAGCGATCCAAGGCCTCGAGTGACGCGCTGGAAAAGATCCGCAACAGTACACTCAAGGCGATGGACCAGGTCAACAGCATTGTCCGCGCGACCGAAGAGCAGTCCCGCGGGAGCCGCCAGGTGACGGATTCGATGAACCAGGTTGCCGCCATGCTGCAGCAGATCGCTTCGGCGATCAGCCAGCAGTCATCGGGAGCCCGCCAGCTGGCCGCGGCCGCGGAGTCGATGCGGGACATCGCGGCACACGGCAAGCAGAGTACCGGGGAACAGGCCCGCGGCAGCCGGCAGATCAACCAGAGCATGGAGCAGGTTCGTGCGATGATCTTCCGCATTGACGAAGCCACCCGCGAATTGACCGGGCGTAGCCGCGATGTGGTTTCTGCCGTGGGCAGCGTGCACAGGGTTGCGGAAAACAACGCCAGCCGTACCGCGGAGCTCGATCATGTCGTGGAAACCCTGTCGCGCCTGACCCGGGACCTGGAGGATGAAGTCGGGATATTCAAGGTATGACAGACCCGGTCCTCAGGCTGACGATCCTCGGCTCCGGGACGAGTACCGGAGTGCCCGTCCTCGGCTGCCGTTGTCCCGTGTGTCATTCGCCGGACCCGCGCAATCAGCGCACCCGTTGCAGCGCCCTGCTCGAGTGGGGCGGGCGCAAGGTCCTGATCGACACGGCCACGGATTTCAGGCAACAGGCTCTGCGCGAAGGCATCGAGCAGATTGACGGTGTGCTCTACACACATGCCCATGCCGATCACGTCCACGGCATCGACGATCTGCGAACGTTCACCGTGACGACCGGCGAGGCGATTCCGATCTTTGCTGCGCGGGAAGTGCTCGAACGGATCCAGGTGTTGTTCAGCTACAGTTTCAGCGCAGATGAAACGCCCGGCTACCGGCCGCGACTGCAGACCCGTGAAGTCCTTGGCCCCTTCGAGCTCTTTGGCGAGACGATTACGCCGGTCCCCTTGACGCATGGTCCGGGGGAGGCGCTCGGGTACCGGGTCGGCAACCTCGCCTACCTGGTCGACTGCAGCGCGATTCCGGAACCCTCATGGGCCCTGCTGGAAGGACTCGAGGTGTTGGTCATTGACGCTCTGCGTTTTCGCAGGCATGAATCGCATTTGTGCGTCAGCGAGGCGGTCGAGGTTGCCCGGCGACTGAACGTGCCGCGGACGCTGCTGACGCATCTCACCCACGATATAGACCACTCACGGCATTCTTCGGGGCTGCCCGAAGGGGTCGAGTTCGCCCATGACGGGCTGGCTCTGACCCTGCCGTTAACCAGCGCCTAGGGCGTCCGGCGTCATCACCATGTCGACTCACCAGGAAATCCGTTTGCACGGGCACCTTGATGACACCATCGAATATTTCGCGATGGCTGCCGCCCGCGACGCCTACAGCCGTTACTTCTTCGAGTCCACCGGCAATGCCCTGCGATTCTTCTCTCCGGGCAACGAGTTCCTGCTCGAGCCCGGGCAGATAAGCCACAGCGGCAACGGCGGCGTCTTCTGCGAGTACATGTTCGGGGTTGACCAGCCGCTCTCCGACCTGGCGAAGACCGAAGTCCGCAACCGGCTGGTGTTGTATGGTGCTTTTTTGAACGAGCAGGGCAGCCAGCTCGTCTTCACCCGCAAGACCGATGGGAGAAGCTCCTACGAGCAGGTGTTTTTCGAGGGGAACGCCACCGTCAATTACTTCTTTTTCATGACCGGTTCTGTCTCGGGCAGGCTGCAGGAGCAGCAGGAGAGTATCGCCCGGCTGCTCGGCAAGACCCTGAAACGCTCACCCCACGTCGGCCTGGGTGACGACTCCGAGCTGATCGACGAGATCTACAGCCTGCTCGGGCATCGCAGTTCCCTTTATCTCATCAAGTTGCTGCACAAGAAGCACAAGGCCTATCACGACGCGTTCAAGGAGCTGTATTTCCAATACAAGACGATTCCGGATCATGAGTTCAATGCCCTGCAGGAACTGGCCGACCGGCTCGGCATCGACAAGTACCAGCAGGAGCGCATCCGCATCGATGTCATGTACAAGCACCCGGACAACCAGCGGATTGTCGACGAGTACAAGAACATCCTGATTGAATGCAACCTGAAGGGGAGCATCAATCAGCTGGAGAATGCGCGCCTGACGCGCCTGAAGACCCTCTCGGTACGCAACAAGATTCCGGCGGCGCTCTTTTATACTCTCGACAAGATGCTCAAGCATGACAAGCTCGTCGATCTCGACGAACAGGATTACCTCGCCGAAACCCGGCAGGTGCTCGAGGGGATATTCTTTGCCGAGGCCAAGATCGATGCCAGCATCAACGCCGAAGACATGGCGCTGCTGCTTCATGCCAAGCGGCAGGCCAGCGAAAATCGCGATCACACGTTCGAACACATTCTGCTCGAGACCGGCAAGGCCTGCGACGAAAAGATCCACGAGGGGGCCGACCTCGCGCTGCTCGAGCATTTCTCGTACATCGTCACCTACTTTGACCGCTATGACAATACATCGGCCTTGATCAATCAGCTGGCATTTATGGAAAACGTGCTGTTCGGCGAGGAGCACATCCGCAGTCTTCTCGGCAACAAGCGCGCTTTCGACGAACTCGACAAGAGCCTTTGGGACAGCCTGTTTTTTTCGCGGATCCTCGAAAACAAATATCTCGGACAGTTCGGTCGCAGGAAGGTCGTCTGCCTGCAGGCGGGGCTTTCGGCCATCGAGGACGGCCGCCTGACGATCAAGGCCCTGGTCGACCAGCTTTACGGCATTGGTCGGGAGGAGCGTCTCTATGTGATTCTCCTGGCCCATGTCAAAGATCGCATCCGCAATTTCTACTCCAGGTACAACACCCGGGTCGAGCAGGAGACCCTGCTGGTCGAGGTCGCGGACGAGCTCTACAACAAGGGCCTGTACACCGGCGACATCCCCTTGGCGCAGTTTCACAAAGTGGTGGTCAACATCAAGAAGGAAGCGGTCTACCTGCACAACCTGCTGCCGAAGATCATTGCCGAGCGCGACACCTCGCTGCGGGAGGACTTTCTCGACAACAGCGGCCTCGACCGTTTCTATGTCGAGGAGTTGGAGCGGGAATATTTTGAGCTCAACAACCTCAACCTGAAAGATCTCTACCTGATCCGTAAGGGATATGCGGCGTAAACCTCACACCGCCGGTCTGTTATGAACCAACCGAACCTCAAGCAGATTCGCAACCTCGGCATCATCTCGCACATCGATGCAGGCAAAACAACGGTCTCCGAGCGCATCCTCTACTATTGTGGCGAAATCCACAAGCTCGGAGAGGTGCACGACGGCATGGCGACCATGGACTGGATGCCCCAGGAGCAGGCCCGCGGCATCACCATTACCGCCACCAGCACCACCTGCCGCTGGGGTGACACCTGGATCAACCTGATCGACACGCCTGGACACATCGATTTTACCATCGAAGTCGAGCGGTCGTTGCGCGCCCTCGACGGCGCAGTGGCGATATTCAGCGCCGTTGAAGGGGTTCAGTCGCAGAGCGAGTCGGTCTGGCACCAGGCGGACCGTTACCGCGTGCCGCGCATCTGCCTGATCAACAAGATGGATCGCGTCGGTGCGGATTATCGGGCCGTTCTCGAGCAGATGAGGCGTCGGCTCGGTGCCCGCCCGGTGCTGATGCAGCTGCCGCTTGGTGAGGAAGGGGCGTTCGACGGTGTGATCGACCTGCTCCTGCAGCGGCGTGGTGCCTTTGATGCAGAGACCCTGGGTGCAACTGTGGCCCTTGATGATGTCCCGGTTGAATTCGCGGAGGCTGTGGCCGTGGCGCGTGAAGCCCTGGTCGAGGCGGCCGCCGATTGGGACGACGCGCTGCTGGCGGATTTCCTGGATGGCCGCCAGTTGAAGGTCGAAAATATTCTGTCAGCGCTGCGCAAGGGGGTTCTGGCCGGGCAGCTGTTCCCCGTCTACCTCGGTTCGGCGCTGCGCAACAAGGGGATACAACCGGTTCTGGATGCGGTGACAGCCCTGCTGCCTTCGCCCCTTGACCTGCCGCCGGTGCAGGCACATGATCCTGAAGGCGGCGAAGTCCTGCTCGACTGCGACCCGGCGGGGCCGCTCTGCGCCCTGGCCTTCAAGGTCCTCTCGGATGAAGGCCGAAAGCTTACCTACCTGAGGATTTATTCCGGGACGGTC
>JBFIMV010000020.1:0-14935 GCA_041611575.1 Desulfuromonadales bacterium
AAGCCTCCAACGCCTGCTCCCATTTCTCCTGGCGTTCGTAAGCCGTGCCGAGGTAGTAGCGCGCCGGGGCCATGTCCGGTCTTAATGCGACAAGTTCCCCGAAAACGGCTGCCGCATCCTCCCAGCGTTCCTGGTCAAGGTGTATCAGCCCTATTTTTCGGCGCGCATCGAAGTCATCAGGCTTGAGATCGACGATGATACTCAATTCCGACAACGCATCTTCGTAACGCTCCATGCCGACATAGATCCTGGAAATATGATGCCGCAAGGTAAAATCGAGCGGACGTCTCCGCAGGGTCTGGTTAAAAACGTCCAGGGCGCGCAGCCAATCCTTCTGCTCCTCGTAGAGCAGTCCGAGCTCCAGGTAGGCCTGGTCGAGTTCCGGATTGCTGTCTATCAGCTTTTTGTACTGCTCTTCCGCCAGGACGGCCAGTCCGGTTTCACGATAGAGACGGGCAATGGCAAGACGCCCCGGAATGGACTCCGGATTTTTTTTCAGCAGTTCCTTGAGCACGGCAAAGGCTTCATCAATCTCACCGCTGCGCACCAGGGCGATGGCCAGGTGCAGGCGCACCTGCTCCTGTTCCGGCGCCAGTTCCAGAGCCTTGCGGTAGTGACCGACGGCTTTCTCGGGTTGACGATTGCCGAAATAAGCGTTCCCAAGGGTCAGGCTGGCCTTGAGCGAATCGGGATTGCGGATCAGGAGGTCCTCCAGGAGACGAAACGCCTGTTGCGGCCTGTCGAGGGCAAGATAGAGCTCCGCAAGTTCGAATCGCAAGTCCTCGTTCAGCGAGTCATAGCCGATTGCCTGATGGTAAGCCTCCACCGCTTCATCGTGCTTGTCTTCGGCAAGCAGAAGACGGGCCCGGGCATAGTGAAAGAGCGCGTTCGATTCCGGCGCGTTCAGCCGGGACACATATGGGGTTGTCTCCACTGCCCCCGGCCGTGCGCCGCTTTGGCCGTCAGCGGCAACACAGCTGCAAAGGAGCAGCAAGAAAGGCACGACAAACCTGGCGAGCGATGACAAAATCATGGAAAATCCATCCTGTTCACAGAAGTGCTTAAACCTAGCACAGCCACCCGTCGCGGTCAATCGAGAGACAGCTTGGAATCGCGTCTTTACAATGCTATATCTTCTGATAATCTTTACAGAAATCAACAGATTAAAGAGCTCTCCGCGACGACGTCTTGCGGAGAGAACAAGCAACACTCAGCGTTCAGCGGACAATCGTGTCACGCGGGAATGCGATCGACAGTCCGTCGGCTCTCAACCAAACCGCCCGACGCATTCCGGAGTAAACGATCCGCCGTTTCCAGGAGTTGTCACCATGAAAAAAGAGCGAGCTCTGCCATTGCGCGACGCCTGGGTCATCTGGTTCGTGCTCGGCGTGGTCATGCTCAACTATCCGTTCCTGAGCATCTTCGACAAGAATGTCTACATCTTCGGCCTGCCGCTCACCATGCTCTACTTTTTCGTCGGTTGGCCGATATCGATCTTCGTCATCTACCTGTTTTCGATTTATCTTGGAAGAACCCCGAACGGCCTGGATAACACGGACGGACAACCTGGAGACATCTGATGATCCCGATCGGCGTCGTCGCACTGACCTCGGTGCTCTACTTCGGCCTGCTGTTCGGCGTCGCTTTCTATGCCGACCGCCAACGCAGCCGTGGCCGCAGCCTGATCGACAATCCGATGGTTTACTCCCTGTCCCTTGCCGTCTACTGTACCTCCTGGACCTTTTACGGCAGCGTCGGTCGCGCCGCGACCAGCGGCATCGACTTTCTCCCGATCTATCTCGGACCGACCCTGATAGCCTTCTCCTGGTGGTTTCTGCTGCGCAAGATGGTGCGCATCAGCAAAGAGCAGAACATCGTCAGCATCGCCGACTTCATCTCGAGCCGCTACGGCAAATCCTCCGTCCTCGGCGCGGTGGTCACCATCTTTGCCGTGCTCGGCATCATGCCTTACATCGCGCTGCAGTTGAAAGCTGTCGCCCGGACGTTCGACCTTCTCGTTTACCCTTATGAAACCTCCGGCAGCGCCATCCATATGGTCCCCAGGCTCGACTTTAACTTTGACTCGGCCCTCGCCGTGGCGGTCGTCCTCGCCATCTTCGGCGTCCTCTTCGGCGCCCGCCACCTCGACACCTCGGAACGCCACGAAGGCCTGGTCGCGGCCATCGCCCTTGAATCCCTGGTCAAGATAGTCGCTTTCGTCGCCGTGGGGATCTTCGTCACCTACGGCATGTTCGATGGACTTACCGATATCTTCCGGGATTTTTCCGCCCGTTTCCCGGAACGCGGTCATCTGCTGCTGCTCAACAGCAGTGAGCACAGCTACGCCCGCTGGTTCAGCCTGACCTTCATATCGATGATGGCCGTCATGTTCCTGCCGCGCCAGTTTCACATCATGGTCATCGAAAACTGCCGTGAGGAGCATATCCGCCAAGCCATGTGGCGTTTTCCGGCCTACATGTTCCTGATCAACCTGTTCGTCATCCCGATCGCCCTGGCCGGCCTGATCATGACCAACGGCAATACGCACAACGCCGACTTCTTCGTCATCACCCTGCCCCTGCAATATGGTCAGCCATGGCTGGCGATGCTGGTCTTCATCGGTGGCTTCTCGGCCTCTGCCGGCATGGTCATGGTCTCATCGGTGACCCTCTCCACCATGATCCTCAACCATCTCGTCATGCCGGTCGTCCTGCGGCTTTATACTGGTGCGCACAACTTGTCGGTTCTGCTGGTCAACATCAAGCGCCTGGGAATCATCGTCGTTATTTTCCTTGGATATTTCTACTACCGGCTGCTCGGCGAATCGGCGGCGCTGGTCAACATCGGCCTGATTTCTTTCGTCGCAGCCTCCCAATTCGCGCCGGCGGTCATCGGCGGGCTCTACTGGCGACAGGCGACCCGTCGCGGGGCGACCACCGGCCTGGTGCTTGGCTTTGTCGTCTGGTTCTATACCCTGTTGATCCCATCGTTCGTGCAAGCCGGCTGGATGCCCGATAAGATCCTCACCGAAGGGCTGTTCGGCCTGGCCCTCCTCAAACCGACCGAACTCTTCGGGTTGTCAGGCTTCGACATCTGGACGCACGCGCTCTTCTGGACGGCTTTTTTCAATCTCGGCAGCTACCTGGCGATCTCCCTCCTGACTTCGCCGCTGAAATCGGAAATGGAGCAGGTGCGAAAATTTGTCGACGTCTACAGCCAGGAGCCCGACGAGGAGCAGCGGACCCGCATGACCAAGGCTCCATCCGTCATCGAGTTCGTCGATCTCATGGCGAAGTTCATCGGCGAAAAACAGGCCCATGCTGCGATCGGTGAATATCTCAGCAGCCGCAACCGGGTGATCGACGAAAAAGGCAGCCTGCCTGAACACGAACTTCCACAGCTGAAGCGGTTTACCGAACTCACCCTCGCCGGTTCGGTCGGTGCGGCGCCGGCGCGCATCATCATCGACAACTACCTCTCCGGGCGCGGCAGCCATCTCGAAGATATCTTCAACATCTTCGGCTCGGTCACCATCAGCCGCACGGCCAGCCGCGAACAGCTCGGTGTCCTTTACGAAGCGGCCCGCGTCATTGCCAGCGGCGCCGAATTGCAGACGACCCTCGACGAGATCCTGAAAATATTCACGGACCAGTTCAAGTTCGACCTGTGCGTTATCCGTATCCTCGATGAACAACGTCAGACACTTACCGTGCGCAGCCAGCGGGGCATGTCGTCGGAACATTTTGGCGAATCGGAGCGTGACCTCACCAACGACACCTTCATCGGCGAAACCTTCCTGACCAACAAGACCACCGTCGTGAATGACTCGGACTTTATTCCCAAGGAGAAAACGGCGCGCGTCATCATGCGTGAAGGGATCCTCTCCTTCGCGCATGCACCGATAGCCGTCGAGGGCCAACCCGTGGGGGTCCTCTCGGCCTTCTCGCGCTCAGCCAAGGGAATTTTCACCGAAGAATTCGTCGAGCTCTTCAACAACCTCGCCAGCCAGGTCGGCATCGCCCTGCGCAACGCCCAGCAGACGGAAAGACTGATCGCCGCCCGTGAGCAACAACGCGAGCTGGAGATCGCCAAGAACATTCAGCTCGGCCTGCTCCCCACAGGGGTGCCGGATGTCCAGGGTGTCGATCTTGCCGGAATCTGTATCCCGGCAAGAGAGGTGGGTGGCGACTATTACGACTACCTGCTGCACGAGGACGGCCGGCTCGACCTGGTCATCGCCGATGTCTCGGGTCACAACATCGGCGCGGCCTTGATCATGGCCGAGACGCGGACCCTGATCCGCTCACGCAGCAGCCAGTTTGAAAACCCGAAGGAGATCCTCAAGGAACTGAATCAGTTCTTCTACGACGACCTGACTCATGCGGAGCTCTTTATCACTCTCTTCTACCTGCAGTACCAGCCGGAAACCCGGCAGGCGCTTTTCGCCAGCGCCGGTCATTCGCCGTCACTCTTCTGGCAGGCGGAGAAAAAAGAATGCATCCGTCTCGACCCGGAAGGGTTGATCATCGGCGTCATGCAGGATTATGCATACGAACAGGAGACCATCACTCTCAAGCCTGGCGACCTGGTGCTGTTGTACACAGACGGCATCATCGAAGCGGAAAATGCCACAGGTGAACTTTTCGGTGAACAGCGCCTGACGGGGCTTCTGGAAGAACACAGTCAGAAAAAATCGTCGGAATTGATCGAGATTATCGTCGAACAGGTCCGGCTCTTCACCGGTCATAACAACTTCCATGACGACGTTTCCCTGGTGGTCATGCGCATCACCCCTTAAATGCGGGCGCAAGGTGTCATCGAGAGAAAACATGTATTGATTACAGAATGATGTGGTATTATTGGGCTGAATTATTGCGTCATTATGACGACCCAATACCCCCGGAAGGAGTCGGAGATGAATCTGCAGATTGAGGACAAAGGGGCCGCTGTGCTGATGGAAATCAAGGAAGAGCGGCTGGATGCCCATAACAGTGGCGAGCTCAAGAGCCAAATGCTCAAGCTGTTCGAAGACGGCAAGCATAACCTCGTGGTTGATCTTCAGGCGGTGCGTTTTGTCGATTCATCGGGGCTCGGCGCTTTGGTCTCCGGCTTCAAAAACGCCAGCTCGCGCAATGGCAGCCTGAAACTTTCCGGGCTGCAGCTCCAGGTCAAGTCGATGTTCGAGCTGACAAGACTGCACCGGGTGTTCGAGATATTCACCGATACGAGTGAAGCACTGGAGAGTTTCCAGCAATAAACTTTCCCCGCGGCTTGACCGCAGCAGGCAGGGCATAATGTTCTCCGACAGAATCGAAGTCGATATCAAAGTCCCCAACCAGACACGCTACCTGTGCCTGATCGGGCATATCGGCGAGAATATCGCGCGAACCCTGCGTCATTACTGCGGCGACCGGGAGAAGCTCGCCTACGATCTCAACCTCGTGCTCACGGAAGCCATGGCCAACGCCATCAAGCACGCCAACGAGGGCGATCCGGCCAAGGAAGTTCACATCGAGATCAGCATCGTCTCTCAGGAACTGATCATTCGCGTCTTCGATTTCGGCAGTGGATTCAAGATCGAAAAATACATCGAACCACGTCATCCGCTCGAAGAGGATGGCCGCGGCATCTACCTGATGCACAGCATCATGGACAAGGTCACCTACCGGCGGACCGATAGCGGCCATGTGCTGGAACTGGTGAAAAAACTGAACGGGTGCACGAAGGCCAAATAGACAAGAGCGCAAGGTATGACAAAGGGGCTTCCGCGAGGAGGCCCCTTTGTTTTGCATTGACGGCGAAGTACGGTTCTGGTCCGCACCTGAAGAGTTGTCGCCGGCATATTCAATCGCCAGGCAACAACCGACATCGAACGTCTCGCAGAAAACGTCCAGCAAATAATTCAGACGTACGACATGCGTGTCAGACGTCAAGCTTTCTGTCGCCGACGAGAAGTTCGACAAGTTGCCGGTGGTGGTCGATCTTCAGTTCGGCGGCAAGATCGCCGCGATAGTTGGCGAACGGCATGCCTGCCGCGCGGGCAGCGGCCTGATCGAGCACGGAGTCGCCGACGAACAGCAGCTCGCCGGGGGCAAAACCCAGGCGGCTGGCCGCTTCGAAGAGCATGTCCGGCGAGGGTTTGGGGCGTGCGACGTCGCGGCTCGTGACAACCGTGCGGAAATAGCCGGACAGGGAGAAATGCTCGAGGATCTGCGGCATGCTGAAGCCGCGGTTGGTGGCGACGGCCAGCGGGTAGTGCTGTGAAAGGCATGCCAGAGCATCGTTCATCCCCGGTTCGGGGTCCATCCAGGGGATGAACTGTCGGTAATCGACTTCCTGGGCGAGCGCCAGCGCCTGTTCGGCGCGCACCGGGCCAAGCAGCTCAGCGAAGACCTGCGGACTGGCAGCGGTGTGGCAGAGGAGCATGCGCACCTGGTCGGTCTCGGCGACCTGCTCTTCTCCCATGGCGTCGAGGATGGTGTTGTAGAACGCCAGGTTGGCGCGGCGGCTCTCGAACAGCACACCGTCGCAGTCGAAGATGATACCTCGAAGGCCTTTCATCGCGCCCCTCCCCGCCGCAGCACCCAGACGATGCCCGACACGCCGAGCAGGATCATCGGCAGGGAGAGCAGCTGCCCCATGGTCGCGCCCCCCCAGAGAAACCCGAGATGGGCATCGGGCTGGCGAACGAATTCGACCAGAAAGCGGAAGAGGCCGTAGCCGAGGAAGAAGGTGAAGAAGGGGATTCCTTCGGTGACACGGCGACGATGCAGCAGGTAGAGGACAACGAAGAGGACCAGCCCTTCGAGGCAGGCTTCGTAGAGCTGGCTGGGATGACGCGGCAGGGGGCCGGCGCCGGGGAAGACCACGCCCCAGGGGACATCGGTGACGCGTCCCCAGAGTTCAGCATTGATAAAATTGCCGAGTCGACCGAAACCGAGACCGATGGTCGCGGAGGTTACCAGGATGTCGCCCACCAGCAGTACGGGGAGTTTGCGCCGCCGGCAGAACAGGATTGCGGCGACGACCACGCCGAGCAATCCGCCGTGAAAACTCATCCCGCCCTGCCAGATGGCAAAAGCCTCCAGCGGGTTATTCAGGTATTGACCCGGATTGTAGAAGAGGACATAACCGAGACGACCACCCAGGACGACGCCAAGGACACACTGGAACAACAGGTCCGAGACCCCGTCGCTGTCGAGCGCCAGGCCCCGAAACCTGGACAAGTGGCGGATCAGCAGGTATCCGGCGAGGAAGCCGAGCAGGTACATCATGCCGTACCAGCGAATAGCCAGCGGGCCGATCTGAAAAATCACCGGATCTATCTGCGGGAAGGTCATTCTGCAGCCGCTCTCACTCAAGGGCCTCATTCATACCGGCCATGTTACCGCACGTGGCGAGGACTTCACGGAAATCAGCTGGCAAGGGTGACCGGAAACTGAGCGGCTCGCCGCTCACGGGGTGCTGCAAGGTCAATTCCCGCGAGTGAAGCATCTGCCTCGGCAGACCTCTGCCGGCAAACCGGGCGGGGCCGCCGTAGCTGACATCGCCCAGAAGCGCGTGGCCGGCCTCGGAGAAATGCACGCGAATCTGGTGCGAACGCCCGGTTATGAGCTCTACCTCGACCAGGCTGACATCTTTCCCGGCCGCGAGCACTCGATAACGGGTCTCTGCCGGCTTGCCGCCGCGCTCCACTGAAACCATGCGATTGGTGGAACGTCGGCGTGCCAGAAGGGAGCAGTACACCCCCTCGCCTTCGACGGGGCAGCCTGCGATCAGGGCCCAGTATATCTTGTGGACACGATGTTCGGTAAAGGCGGCGGTCATCGCCTTGTGCGCCCGTTGGTGAATGGAAAAAACCATCACACCGCTGGTGTCGCGATCGAGCCTTTGAACCATGCCGATGCTCGGTCGCTGCGAACGGCCGCCAGCCAGCAGCTTCTGCAATCCGGCGTAGACCGTGCCCTGGTAGCGGGCCGGAGTCGGTTGGGTTGCCATGCCCGCCGGCTTGTCGAGGACAATCAGATCGCGGTCGCGATACAGGATATGCCTTTCTTCCAGCGACATCGGCGCCAGGGGCAGGCCATCGACATAGACCTCGATGCGATCACCGGCCGCCAGCAACTGGCTGCAGCGCCGGACACGCCGTCCGGAGAGGTGCACGCCACCGATATCGATCAAACTGCGTGCGGTCCCGCGGGAGACTGATTGATTGACACCCGCAAGAAAAACATCAAGCCGTTGGCCGGCAGATTCCGCAGGCACCGTGTAGCGATAAACCCCGGGGTCAAGCGCGTCAGGTTGAGTCATGGCGTGCACACAGACAGGTTGACATCCAAAGAGAATAAAGTGGCCGTTCGCTTGACAGAAAACGCTCCTATGCTAGCATGAGAGACAAGATGTACCAAGGTCTTTGACAACCTCTGGAATGTGCGAGTTTCCCCGATTGTGCTGACCAACTAAACGATTTCCTGCCTGGAGTCGAGTTGCGGTGAGCAAGCCCGCCCGCGTGCGGGACGCCTGAAGCACCCAGCCTGGGCATCATTCGAAATCCAAGGTCCCCTCTAAAGGGAAAGTCCGGCATTCTGGAGGTTGAATATAAACAGCGAGGCCCCGTTCTGCAGAACGGGGCCTCGCTGTTTATAGCAACAGAAAACACATCGCCTCAGGCTCAACCGGCGACGTTGACCCTCTCGCGCAATTCCTTGCCGGTTTTGAAAAACGGGGTCTTCTTGGCTGAAATCCGCACTATTTCACCACTCTTCGGATTACGTGCTTCGCGTGCATCGCGTTCCCGCACAGTGAAGGAACCAAAACCACGGATCTCGACACGGTCTCCGCCGACGAGCGCACCGCCGATGCTGTCGAAGATGGAGTTGACAATCAGCTCCGCCTCGCGCTTGTTCAGACACTCGTTCTCACACGTCAGCTGTTCAATCAGTTCGCTCTTTGTCATGAGTGACCTCCTAATGAAATCCTGACCAGATATATTGCAGGCCTGCAGCGCGTTTGTTCTGTACGGCGTGCTGCAGATGGTTCAGAGTCTCTTCAATAAACATATCGATGAAGCGCGGCTTCTTGCGGGGCGGGTAAACGACATTCGGTTCCCCTTCGATTCCGGCGAGCTTCGCAGCGGCTTCGATCGCCACCTCGAGATTGCCGAGTTTGTCAACCAGGCCCATCTCCTGGGCACGCCGCCCGGTAAATATACGACCGTCAGCCATCTCCCTGACCGAGAGTTCGTCAAGCTTCCGACCTGCAGCGACCGAATTGATGAACTGGCTGTGAACGTCGTCTATCAATTCTTGCAGGACCGCACGGTCAGCCTCGGTCATCGGCCGGGTCGGAGAGCCGATGTCCTTGTGTTCACCGCTCTTGACCACCACATTGCTCAGGCCGATTTTCTCGAGCAGCTCTTCAAAATTAGTGAACTGCATCACCACCCCGATACTGCCGGTGATGGTTCCGGGGTTGGCAATGATTTCATTGGCCGGGGCCGCGATATAATAGCCGCCGGATGCAGCCACGGAGCCCATCGACACGACGACCGGCTTGCGCGCCGTCATCGCCTTTACCTCGTCGTGAATCTCCTGGGAGGGGCCGACGCCACCGCCCGGAGAGTCGACGCGCAAGACGACGGCCTTGATGCTGTCGTTATCACGAAAATCGTGCAGTTGCTGAATGATCGGCTTGGAGTCGACGATGACTCCCAACACCTCGACCACCCCGATCTTGTCCCCCAGGGCGAACTGGGCCGGACGGCCCATGAAGCTGGCTACCGCTATGGCCAGGACGAGAAAGAAAACAAAGAGCCCGGCTACGAGGGCTGACGCCAGTAAAAATGGTCTTTTCTTCATGGCCCTGGCACAAGTGCGCGTTCCCGGCGAGGCCGGGAACGCGTTTGCAGGTTGAAATCAGCGGATCAGGAGTCTTCGCCGTTGCGGTCAAAGGCTCCCTGCAGCAGGGCACCGAGATTGGACGTCGCCTGCTTCTGGGCTCCCATGAACTCCTGAACCTCGGCTTTCTCCTTGTGATGCGTCAGCTGCTTGATCGACAGGGCGATCTTGCGATCGACGGTGTCGACATTCAGAACGGCAGCCTCGAGCTGGTCACCGACATTGGCGAACTCCTTCGGCGACTCCACTTTCTCACGGCTCAGCTCGGAGACGTGAATCAGGCCCTCGATCCCTTCCTCAATTTCAAGGAAGATGCCGAAGTCGGTCACCGAAGTCGCCTTGCCGCGCACGATTGTCCCCGGGGCATACTTGACCGGGATCGCTTCCCACGGATCGGGAGTCAACTGCTTGAGGCCCAGGGAGAAGCGCTCGTTGTCGCGGTCGATGTTCAGAACGACAGCCTTGACGGTGTCACCCTTCTTGAACAGCTCGGACGGATGCTTGACGCGCTTGGTCCACGAGAGATCGGAGATGTGCACCAGGCCGTCGATGCCTTCATCCACACCGACGAAGACGCCGAAGTCGGTGATGTTCTTGACCTGGCCTTCGATAATGGTGCCGATCGGGAATTTTTCGCCGATGACTTCCCAGGGATTCGGCTCGATCTGCTTCAGGCCGAGAGAAATCCTGCGGTTCGGGATGTCGAGCGCCAGGACCAGGGTCTCCACTTCGTCGCCGACATTGAGCACCTTGTTCGGGTGCTTGATGCGCTTGGTCCAGCTCATTTCCGAGACATGGATCAAGCCTTCGACGCCGTCCTCCAGTTCGACAAACGCACCGTAATCGGTCAGGCTGACGACCTTGCCGGAAACGCGGGCATTGACCGGGTAGGTGGTTTCCACCTCGAGCCAGGGATCCGGAGTGATCTGCTTCAAACCGAGGGAGACGCGCTCGCGCTCACGGTCGTACTTGAGAATCTTGACGTTGATCTTGTCACCGATGGCAAGAACGTCGGAGGGGTGATTGACGCGGCCCCAGGACATGTCGGTGATGTGCAGCAGACCGTCGATACCGCCAAGGTCGATGAACGCGCCATAGTCGGTGAGATTCTTGACAATCCCCTCGACGACCTGGCCTTCCGACAGGGTTTCGAGCGTGTCGGCGCGCTGGCTTTCACGTTTCTCCTCGAGGAGCACCCGCCGCGAAAGGACGATGTTGCCCCGTCGTTTGTTCAGCTTGATGATTTTGAATTCGAGAGTGGCGCCAATCAGTTTCTCGAGATTGCGCACCGGACGGAGATCGACCTGCGAACCGGGCAGAAAGGCATTGATGCCGATGTCGACGGTCAGGCCGCCCTTGATGCGGCCGACGATCCGTCCTTCGACCACGGCCCCTTCTTCGAGGGAACTCCAGATCTTCTGGCGGTCGGCCTTCTCCTTGGAGAGACCGATCAGCCCGCTGTCGTTTTCGCGCCGCTCGAACAGGACCTCAATCTCATCGCCGACCTTGAGTTCCATCTGGCCGTTTTCGTCCCTGAACTCGGACAAGGGGATAACCCCTTCCGACTTGTAGCCGACGTCGACCACGACATTGTCGTCATTGACCTGAACGATCGTGCCGCGGACTACGTCGCCGACATTCAGTTCCTGCATGCTGCTTTCGAACATGGCCTCAAAACTCTGGTCCATGTCCATCTCTTCGTCGTCCATCTCATCTACTTCGTTGTTGGTTTTGTCTTTGCTATCCACCATTAAACAGTTACCCCCTAACAATTTCCACCGTAAAAACGGTGGTATGGCTCGAAGCCATGGTCGCAGAACTTAGCATAAGCCCTGAGAAAACTCAAACTTTAAATTTCACATGGAATTTAAGCGTACTTATTGGGCTCGAATGTCACAGACAACCAAGCCGGACACTAGGATTCTCCCAATTCGGCGATCCGTGACACGACCTCGTCAATCAACCAGCCGGGTGTCGACGCCCCGGCCGTGACGCCAACTTTTTCCACCCCCTTGAACCAGGCGGGATCGAGCTCATCGGCGGTTTCGATATGCCAGGTTTCCGGCAGGATCTCACGACAGATGTGCGCCAGGCGCGACGTGTTGGCGCTGGCATGGCCACCGATGACGAACATCCGCTCGACCATGCTCGCTATCTCGCGGGCTTCGTTCTGCCGCACCGACGTCGCGTCACAGATGGTGTTGTAGACCCTCAGCTCCTGGCTCTTGGCCAGGCAAACGTCCATGATGTCCTTGAGATTCTCGTAAAGCTGGGTCGTCTGGGCGACGATGCCCACCTTCTTCATGCGTGGCAGCTGCGCAGCCTGGGTGGCGTCCGCCACGACATGCACGCGGGCTTTGTCGGCATAGGAGACGATCCCCTGTACCTCCGGGTGCTCCAGCTCACCGACGATAACGACCGTGTAATCCTCTTCGCAGAGCCGGGCGGCATATTCCTGCGCCTTCTTGACAAAGGGACAGGTGGTATCGACCACCGTCAGCCTGTTCCCCTGGATCTGCTGCATCTCATCGGCGGTCACCCCGTGGGAGCGGACGATGACGACACCCGGCGGGATATCGTCAACCCGCGCGACGACCTTCACCCCCCGTTCGGCGAGCTTCTTCACAACCTGCGGAGAGTGAATCACCGGCCCGAGAGAACAGATCTGGTCGTGCTCTTCGGCGGCCTCGAAAGCCATTTGCGTCGCACGCCGCACACCGAAGCAGAAGCCGGCGTTCTTGGCCAGGATGATCTTCACAGTGCCCCCCGCTCCTGCCGCGACTGACGCGCGCGCCACGCGTTGACAACCGCGATCATCCGGGTCAGGACCTGGGAGATGTCCATGTCCCCGGTATCGATCACCATGGCGTCTTCCGCCTGTCTGAGTGGCGCGGTCTCACGACAGGTGTCTGCATTGTCCCGGGCTTCGACCTCGGCGACCGTACGCGCCAGGTTGACATTCAGCCCCTTGGCCTGCAACTCGAGAAACCTCCGTCTTCCACGCACTTCTGCCGATGCCTTGAGAAAGAACTTCACCTCTGCATCCGGGAACACGACCGTACCGATATCGCGTCCTTCGAGAACGACGCCACCGCCGGCACCCAGCTCGCGCTGACGCTTGACCATCGCTTCACGCACCGGCGGCGAAGCCGCAACACCGGACGTCAGCAAACTGATTCCGGGGGTGCGTATCTGCGAAGAGACATCTTCGCCATCGAGGAGAACGCGCTCATCGGCACCGTCCCTTTCAAAGGCGATACGGATATTGCCGCAGAGGCGCTCCAGGGACTCATGGTCGTTCGCGGCGACACCGAGGCGTTGTGCCGCAAGCGCCACGGCACGGTACATCGCGCCGGTGTCGAGATTGAGGTAACCAAGTTCCCTTGCCAGGGCCTTGCTCAGCGTACTCTTGCCGACCCCCGAGGGGCCGTCTATGGCGATAATCGGTTCTTTCATGTCACCTGCTGGCAAATTCAGCAACGTATCTTCTCGAGCAAATCCCAGAACCCGGGGAACGAGGTTTCGGTACACGCGGTGTCCTCAATCATCACTTCGCTGCGGGCGGCGAGGGCAGCGACCGCCAGGCTCATGGCGATGCGGTGGTCGCCGTGGGAGGTGACCGCGCCCCCCCCGAGCTGTTCGACGCCTTCGATGCGCATGCCGTCCGGCCGGGCCTCGACCTTGGCGCCGAGCTTGCCAAGTTCGCTCACCATGGCAGCGATCCGGTCGGTCTCCTTGACACGGAGCTCTTCGGCGTCCCGTATGATCGTCTCCCCTTCCGCCAGCGCGGCGGCAACGCTCACGGCCGGGAATTCATCGATGGCGCGCGGTACCAGCTCGCCGCCGATTTCGATCCCCTTCAAACGACTGTGGCGGACCAGGATGTCCGCGACCGGTTCGCCCGACTGTTCGCGCTCATCGAGAATTTCCAGATGACCACCCATGGCACGCAGAATATCGACAATGCCGCTGCGGGTCGGGTTGACGCCGACATTGCGCACCAGCAGTTCCGCGCCGGGCGTCACCAGGCCGGCCACCAGGAAGAACGCCGCAGACGAGATGTCCCCGGGGACGTGGATGTCGCGCGCCAGCAGGCGCGGACGCCCGGTCAGGCTGACACCGCCGGCAAAGGGGCGGATGTCGGCGCCGAAGCAGGCGAGCATGCGCTCGCTGTGGTCCCGGGAGAGATGCGGTTCTGTCACCGTGGTCGTCCCTTCAACCGACAAGCCGGCGAGCAGGACCGCTGATTTGACCTGGGCGCTGGCGACCGGCGAGGCGTAGGTGATCGGCACCAGCCCCCCTCCCCGAATGGCCAGGGGCGCCCGCTCGTCGTTGTCGCGCCCCCAGATGCGCGCGCCCATCGCCGTCAGGGGCTTCACGACCCGTTTCATCGGCCGGCGGCGCAGGTACTTGTCGCCTGTCAGGACACTGAAGAAAGCCTGCCCGGCGAGGAGGCCGGCCATGAGGCGCATCGTCGTCCCGGAGTTGCCGCAGTCGAGCACATCGCCAGGCTCGACCAATCCGTTGAGACCTCGCCCTTCGATTTCAAGCCTGCCGTCACCCAGCCCCCGGATCGTCACCCCCATCGCCTCGAAAGCTTTCCAGGTGGACAGGTTGTCCTCGCCCATCAAAAAACCCGAAACCCGCGTCGTCCCTTCGGCCAGCGAACCGAGCATGATCGAACGATGCGAAATCGACTTGTCGCCGGGGACCGTGATCTCTCCCCGCAGCCCTTTGACGGGCTTTACTGCTCTCTTTTTCATAGTTCCCTTACTCATCGCTCAGCACTCATCGCTCAGCACTCATCGCTCAGCACCTGGTTCAAAGGATACCATCCCGGCTCTGCTTCGAACGATGGAAGTATTCGTAGAGGCGCTCACCGGAACCGCTGGCCACGTCTTCCTTGAGTTCGGCAAAGAAGGTCTCGAACTGCTCCATCATTTCGAGCAGGGCCGCACGGGTGGTCATGGCGATGTCGCGCCACATGGTCGGATCAGACGAGGCAATACGCGTAAAATCCTTGAAGCCACCAGCGGAAT
>JBFIMV010000021.1:0-14680 GCA_041611575.1 Desulfuromonadales bacterium
AATTATCGCCAGGGCGACCGGGTCCGCGCTTATATCTCCGATGTGCGCATGGCGACCAAGGGACCGCAGATCATCCTGTCGCGTACCCATCCTGGGCTGCTCTCGGAGCTCTTTCGCATCGAAGTCCCCGAGGTGGCCGAGGGGATCGTCGAGATCAAGGCCGTTGCCCGTGAGCCGGGGAGCCGCGCCAAGATCGCCGTGGTATCTTACGACCCGGATGTCGATCCGATCGGTGCCTGTGTCGGCATGCGCGGCTCGCGCGTGCAGAATGTCGTCTCCGAACTCCGTGGAGAGAAGATCGACATCATCAACTGGACTCCCGACATTGCCCGCTTTGCCTGTTCAGCGCTCTCTCCTGCAGAAGTGACGAGAGTTTACGTTGACAACGATGAGGAATCACTTGAAGTCATCGTTCCCGACGATCAGCTCTCCCTGGCGATTGGCAAGAAAGGCCAGAACGTTCGCCTGGCCGCCAAGCTGACCGGTTGGAAGATCGACATTATGAGCGAGACCCGTGCCGCTGAAGCGGAGCTCGAGGAACTGACCGGCGGCAATCGCAAGGACGTTGAGTCCAAGGACGAGGAACAGTCTGAAGGCGTGCCGGCGACCCTCTCGAAAGATATGGCCGCCAAGGATGCCATCTCCCTGATCAACTCGGTCACGGAAGTCGAAGCTATCGAAGGGCTGGTCGAAGGTGACGCCCGCGTCACCGTGCTGCGCGCATATGAGGAGAAGATGGCCGAGCTGTCGAACTCCGGAGACGTCGAATAACCGTGTCGCAGGAAAGCGGGGGGCCGCAACGAACCTGTCTGGGCTGTCGCGAAGTGATGTCCAGGTCGGAGCTCTGCCGCATCGTGCGTGCTCCGGATGGTGAGGTCCTCGTCGATCTGCGTGGCAAGCTTCCGGGTCGGGGCGCCTCGCTCTGCTGGAATCGAGGCTGCATCGAAGCGGCATTGCGGCGTCGGGCTTTTGACCGGGCCTTTCGTCAGCCCTGTCGTCCGGTCACAGCGGATCAATTTGCTGAAGTCGTCTGCAGAGAGCTCGTGGCTCACCTGGCGAGCTTGCTCGGAATGGCTCGCAAGTCGGCACAGTTTGTTGCCGGAAGTAACGCCGTGCTCGATGCTCTGGGGCGCAGGGCGCCTCTGGCTGTCGTTATAGTTGCAGGTGACATTTCACCCCAAATAGGTGAGAAGGTCGGTTACAAGGCCGCAGCTGCAGGTGTCGAGACGACAGTATTGTTTGATAAAGCAGAACTCGGCCGCATTCTCGGGCGTGCGGAACGCAGTGTCGTAGGTTTGCCCGTAGGACAACTGGCTGACGCCTTCCTTGGCGATCTGCGCAGGTATCGGGAAATTTCAGGGGATAATTGATGGGTAAAATTCGCGTTTACGAATTGGCGACCAAGCTGGGCCTGGACAACACCGACATGGTGGAAAGGCTTAATCAGGCAGGTGTCGATGTCAAGAATCACATGAGCACCATTGATGAAGAGGTGGCGCTCAAGTTCGAGACGGCTCAAGGCAAGGAGCAGGCTGTCGAGGTGGAGGTTCAGGAAGAACGCATCAGCGTCGGCCTGATCCGCCGCCGTCGTGCCGTCGCCAAGGAAGAACCTCAGGCTGCCGCGGAAGAACTGCCGGAAGAGAAGCCCGCTGACAAGGAAGTACAGCCGGTCAAGAAGGCAGAGCCGGTGAAAACTGAGCCTGAGCCGGCCGTTGCCGGCGAGCCTGAGCCCCCCGCCGCGGTTGCAGCTCCTTCCGAGGAATCGGCAGAAGCGGTAACGCCCGAATCCGAACCGGTCGCCGAGGCGAAGCCTGTTGCCGCTGAGCCTGAGAAGAAAAAAGAGAAGAAGGAAGTCGTTACGCGCGCCAAGATTCTTGGCCGGGTCGAGCTCCCCAGTCCTGCTTCTCATCCTCGGCGCCAGGATGCTGCTCCTGCGGAAAGACCTCGGAGGGATGCTGCGCCGACAGGTCGTCCTCCAACAGGGCGCCCCGCGGAAGGTGGTCGTCCCCCGGCTGGTCGTCCCGCAGCAGGACGCCCCGCGGAAGGTGGTCGTCCCCCGGCTGGTCGCCCCGCGCCAGGCCGTTCGTCAGCACCGGGTGCGCCGGTTGCGCCGGTCATGACCGATATTCCCACTGAAAAGGACGGACGCGCCTACAGCAACAAGAAAAAGAAAAAAGGGCGTGATACCGGTGTTATGGATACGGACGGGCCGCGTCGCAAGTCGCGGCGCGAAGTCTACGAGCCGGATCGCAACGAGCGTTTCCGTAAAGGCAAGAAATCGAGTCGTCCGACCAAGAAGACGGAGATCACCCAGTCGAAGGCGATCAAGCGCAAGATCCGCATCTCCGACGTCATCACCATCGGCGAGCTCGCCAAGCGCATGGGGGTCAAGGCCAACGACCTGATCAAGGAACTCATGCGCCAGGGCCAGATGGTCACCATCAACCACCCGCTTGATTTCGAGTCGGCGATGATCCTTGCTGCGGAGTTCGGCTATGAAGTCGAGAACGTCGCTTTCGACGAAGAGACCGTCCTCGCTCACGCCAGCATCTCCGACAAGGAGGAGCCGGACGAAAACCTCGAAACCCGTCCGCCAGTCGTGACGATCATGGGGCATGTCGATCATGGCAAGACCAGCCTGCTCGACGCCATTCGCCAGGCGAACGTCACGGAAGGCGAGGCCGGCGGCATCACCCAGCACATCGGTGCCTATGATGTCGACCTCGATGGGCGCAAGATAACCTTCCTCGACACCCCGGGTCACGAGGCTTTCACCTCGATGCGTGCCCGCGGCGCCCAGGTAACAGATATTGTCGTACTGGTCGTCGCCGCCGACGACGGTGTCATGCCCCAGACCAAGGAGGCGGTCAACCACTCCAAGGCGGCCGGCGTGCCGATCATCGTCGCCGTCAACAAGATCGACAAGCCCGACGCCAACCCTGACCGGGTCAAGCAGGAGCTTTCGGACCTCGGGCTGCTGCCTGAAGACTGGGGCGGCGAGACGATCTATGTCAGCGTCTCTGCCAAGGAGAAGACCAACATCGACCAGCTGCTCGAAATGATCCTGCTGCAGGCGGAGGTGCTTGATCTCAAGGCCAACCCGAACAAGCGGGCCCAGGGGACCGTGGTCGAAGCACGGCTCGACAAGGGTCGCGGACCCGTTTCCACGGTGCTGGTACAGCAGGGGACACTCAAGATCGGTGACCCGATCGTGGCCGGTGTCCATCATGGCCGTGTGCGTTCGATGACCAACGATCGTGGCCAGGCCGTCAAGGAGGCCGGTCCGTCCTTCCCCGTCGAGGTCACCGGCCTGACCGGCGTCCCGGAAGCCGGTGAGCCGTTCAACGCCCTCGAAGACGAGAAGACGGCCAAGGACGTCGCCCAGCACCGGGCCCACAAGGCGCGCGAGCTGGAGCTGGCCAAGCACAGCAAGATCTCGCTGGAGCAGCTCTATGCACGCATCCAGGAAGGCGATGTCAAGGAACTTAAGGTCATCGTCAAGGCGGACGTGCAAGGCTCGGCCGAGGCCGTGTCCGATACGCTCACCAAGCTTTCCACGGCGGCCTGTCGCCTGATCGTGATCCATTCCGGCGTCGGCGGCGTCACCGAGACCGATATCAGTCTGGCCTCGGCGTCGGATGCCATCGTCCTCGGCTTCAACGTGCGGCCGGCTCCCAAGGCGGCATCGCTCGCTGAAATCGAAGGCGTTGACATTCGCCTCTACAACGTCATTTACGATGCCGTCAACGACATCAAGAGTGCGATGGAAGGACTCCTCGCGCCAACCCTCAAGGAAGAGGAACTCGGTCGCGCCGAGGTCCGCGAGGCGTTCAATGTCTCCAAGGTCGGCATGATCGCGGGCTGTTACGTCGTCTCCGGCAAGATCCAGCGCAACGCCCACGCCCGGCTGCTGCGCGACAACGTTGTCGTCTGGACGGGAAAACTGTCTTCGCTGCGCCGTTTCAAGGATGACGTTCGCGAGGTCGGCAGCAACTACGAATGCGGCATCGGCCTGGAGAGATACAGTGACATCAAGCCCGGTGACGTGATCGAGGTTTTTGAAATCAAGGAAGTCAAGACCACACTCTAGGCGATGCTCGAGGTCCCCAATGGTGATCGGTGTCCTGCGGCTGGATTTGCACCTCTACGCGCCACAGAACCTCAAGGAGAAGCGCGGCGTGGTGCAGAAGCTGCTCAGCCGCTGCCGCAACCGGTTTCCCGTCAGTTGCGCCGAGGTCGGTCACCAGGACCTCTGGCAAAGAGCACTGCTCGGGTTTGCCGTCGTCAGCACGGAGGAACGTGTCGTCGCGCCGATCCTCGAACGCCTCGAGGAGGCGATTCTGGCGGGCGGTGAACTTGATCTGATCAACGCCGAAGTCGAATATATCCACTGTTGACCCAGTGACAGGAACGCAAAATTGTCGTCGCAAAGAGCACAACGGGTGGCAGAGACCATCCACAAGGAAATATCAAGCCTGCTGCTGCGCGGTCTCAAGGACCCGCGCATCGGCTTCGTCACGATTACCGCGGTAGACATGACCCCGGACCTGAGCCAGGCGAAGGTTTTTTACTCGTTGATCGGTTCCGATGAAGAACGCAAGGCGACCGCAGCCGGCCTGAAGAGCTCGGCGCCCTATATCCGTCAGCAACTCGGCCGCGTCCTGCGGTTGCGTTTCATTCCCGAGATCCTGTTCGAGTACGATACGTCCGTTGAATATGGTCAGCGCATCGAAAAGCTCCTGAGCGAGGTCCTGCCCGAAGAGTCCGATGAAGATTGAACAACTCCTTGAGCTGATAGCTGACAGTCGCACCTTCCTGGTCGCTTCCCACGAGAGCCCGGATGGTGATGCCATCGGCTCGACCCTCGCCCTGGCCAACGCCCTGCGTGAAATGGGCAAGGACGTGGTCGCGTACAATCTTGATGGAGCCCCTGACGAATACAGTTTTCTCCCCGGGCATGCGACCGTAGTTGCAGAGGTTGACGAGGGCCGGGAGTTCGACGCCTGCTTCGTCCTCGACGCCGGCGAGTTGAAGCGTGCCGGCCTCTGGATGCGCGGCGCGAGCCGGTCCCTGGTCAATATCGACCATCACCCGTTTTCCGAGGATTTCGGCGATTTCTACTGGGTCGATACAACCGCCTGTGCCACGGGGGTGATGATCCACCGCCTGCTGGTCGCCGCCGGCCACCCCATCTCGCGGGACGTGGCCGTCTGCGTCTATACTGCAATTCTCTCGGATACCGGGTCGTTTCGTTATTCGAACGCAGATCCGGAAGCTTTCCGGGTCGCATCTGACATGGTCGCCCTCGGCGTCGATCCCTGGTCGATCGCCTCGGGGCTTTACGAGAACCAGGACGAAGCGCGCCTGCGGCTTCTGGCCATGGCTTTGCCGACCCTGCGGGTCTCCGCCTGCGGTGCCTGTGCGTCGCTTGCGGTTACCCTCGACATGTATCGTGCAGCCAATGCCCGCGAGGAGCACACGGACCGGTTCATCAATTATCCCCGCTCGGTACGCGGCGTCGAAGTCGCACTCTTCTTCCGGCAACTCTCGGCAGACACGTTCAAGATCGGATTCCGCTCAAAGGGCAGGATCGATGTCGGCGCCCTGGCGCGGGCGATGGGCGGCGGCGGACATCACAATGCGGCCGGCGCGACCGTCGAAGGCAACCTCGAATACGTTCAGGACTGGGTTTTCTCCCGGGTTACCGAACTCCTCGACAAATTGCAATGACAGGTATTCTGCTCGTCGACAAACCTGCCGGGATGTCGTCGTTCGACATTGTAAGGCAGGTGCGACGCTGGTCCGGGACCCGTCGGGTCGGACATGCCGGGACCCTCGACCCCCTCGCTACCGGAGTTCTGCCGGTCGCCATCGGTCAGGCGACCCGCCTGGTTGAATACCTGATGGCGGGTGAAAAAACCTACCGCGCGACCATGTGCCTCGGGGTCGCGACCGACACCCAGGATGCGACGGGGCAGGTGCTGGAGACGCTCCCCTGGGAACACGTCGACCGCACCGCGCTGGATGGCGTCCTGCACCGCTTTATCGGCGAGCTTCAGCAGTTGCCGCCGATGTACTCAGCACTCAAGAAGGATGGTCAGCCGCTCTATAAACTGGCCCGCAAGGGCGTCGAGATTGAGCGCGAACTGCGTGACATTCGTATCGATTCCCTGGTTGTCAATGCTTTCGCGCCGCCCGAAGTCACTTTTACGGTCCGCTGCAGCAAGGGGACCTACGTGCGCACCCTTTGCCATGATATCGGCCATGAGCTCGGTTCGGCTGCACACATGACCAGCCTCCGCCGCGTTGCCTGCGGATGTTTCAGTGAGGCCGATTGCCACACTCCGACCGCAATTCAGGGGTTGCTCGACCAGGGAGCGCCGCTGCCGCTGCTTTCGCCGGCAGAGGCGCTGGCCGACTGGCCGACACTCTCTGTTTCCGGCCCTGCGCTCGGCCGTCTGCGCGATGGTGTCGCCCCCGGGGTGGATGAGGTGGACACCACCGGCCTCGTCGCAGGGGAGCAATTGCGTATCCTGGCGGACGATGAGCTCATTGCCGTCGCGCGTTTCGTGCCGGGCGGCTTCGGCAAAAGGCCCGGAGACTTCGAAATCATCAAGGTTTTCCCACCATCCGGGGGGAGTGCATAAATGCTTTACTCGCCCGGTAAAGTGTGGTAGATAATGCTTCTTCGGCTGCCCAGGGCCGAGATACTTCAACTCATTATTCGAACCAAGGAGGTGGCGCCGTGCTGGCCACAGAACGCAAACAGGAAATCATTGAAAAGTTCAAAACCCATGAGGGCGATACCGGCTCTCCTGAAGTTCAGATCGCCCTCCTCTCGGAGCGCATCACTTACCTGACGGAACATTTCCGCACCCACAAGAAGGATCATCACTCGCGTCGTGGCCTGCTCAAGATCGTTGGCCAGCGTCGCAGGTTGCTGGACTATCTGAAGGGCAAGAGTGTCGAGCGTTACCGCACAGTCATCAAGGAATTGGGTATCCGTCGCTAAAAAAAGGCAGCACACTCCCTGAGACCCGAGTGATGCTGCCTTTTGTTTGTGTCCTGGCCGGGAGGTTGTCCGGAGAGAGGTTCTGAGCATTCATTCAGGCCCTGTCTCAGGCCATCCTCCTCTGCCATTTTAAGAAGTGGTCTTGAAACTCGTGCCGTCAAGCGGCAGAAAGAGGAAAAAGTATGGCTTACCAGAAAGTGGAAATCGAATTCAACGGCCAGCCGTTGGTCATTGAAACCGGCAAGATGGCCCGTCAGGCCGACGGCGCCGTTGTCATTACCTATGGCGAGACCAAGGTGCTCTGCACCGTCGTCTCTGCCAGAAAAATGCGCGAAGGGCAGGATTTCTTCCCCCTGACCGTCAATTACCAGGAGAAGTTCTACGCCGGCGGCAAGATCCCCGGCTCCTTCTTCCGTCGCGAGCGCGGCTCCACCGAGCGCGAGACGCTGATCTGCCGTCTGATCGACCGGCCGATGCGCCCGCTCTTCCCCAAGGGCTACATGTTCGAGACCCAGATCATGCCGACGGTCATCTCGGCCGACATGGTCAACGACCCTGACACCCTCGCCATGGTCGCCGCATCGGCCAGCGTCGCCATCTCCGACATTCCCTTCGCCGGTCCGATTGCCGCCGTGCGCGTCGGCCGGGTCGACGGTCAGCTGATCGCCAACCCCACCCTTGAGCAGATCGCGCAGAGCGACCTTGAGATCGTCGTTTCCGGGTCGCGTGACGCGGTGATGATGGTCGAAGGGGAGGCCAACTTCCTCTCCGAGACCGATATGCTTGAAGCGATCTTCTTCGGCCACGAGTCGCTGCAGCCGCTGATCGACATGCAGGTGAAGCTTGCCGGGCTGGTCGGCAACGCCAAGCGTGAATTCGCGCTGCCTGAAATCGATGCCGAGCTGGAAGCGAAGGTGAACGCCCTGGCCGAGGCACAGGTCGTCGCTGCGGTCAATATCCGCACCAAGCAGGAGCGTTACGCCGCCCTGGCCGACAACCGTGCCGCCGTCAAGGAAAAGCTTGCCGCCGAATACGAGGGTCGTGAAAACGAGATCGGCACTCTCCTCGGCAAGCTCGAGAAGAAGGTCGTTCGCAAGATGGTCACCAAGGACCGGGTCCGCATCGACGGCCGCGACATGACCACCATCCGCCCGATCAGCGGCGAAGTCGGCCTCCTGCCGCGCGCCCATGGCAGCGCCCTGTTCACCCGCGGCGAGACCCAGGCGCTGGTCACCGCCACCCTCGGCACTTCGTCCGACGAGCAGCGCATGGACAACGTGCAGGGGATGGAATTCAAGAAATTCCTGCTGCATTACAACTTCCCGCCGTTCTGCGTCGGTGAAACCAGCATGCGGCTCTTCCCGGGTCGCCGCGAGATCGGCCACGGTTACCTGGCCGAGCGCAGCGCTGCGAAGATCCTGCCGAAGCACGAGGATTTCCCCTACACCATCCGCATCGTCTCCGACGTCCTGGAGTCGAACGGTTCCTCGTCGATGGCCTCGGTCTGCGGTGCCTCGATGGCGTTGATGGACGCCGGCGTACCCGTCAGCCGGCCGATCGCCGGTATCGCCATGGGCCTGATCAAGGAAGGCGACGATGTCGCCGTCCTCTCCGACATCCTCGGTGACGAGGACCACCTCGGTGACATGGACTTCAAGGTCACCGGTGCCGCAGAAGGCATCACCGCCCTGCAGATGGACATCAAGATCACCGGCGTTACCAAGGCGATCATGCAGCAGGCGCTGGAGCAGGCCCGCGACGGCCGCATTCACATCCTCGGCGAGATGGCCAAGGCGATCGCCGTGTCGCGCGACGATCTCTCCAAGTACGCGCCGCGCATCACCAGCATCAAGGTCAAGTCCGACCAGGTCCGCACCGTCATCGGTTCCGGCGGCAAGAACGTGCGCGGCATCATCGAGGCGACCGGTTGCGCCATCGACATCCAGGACGACGGCACCATCCATATCGCCTCGGCCGACGGCGAAGCAGCCAAGCGCGCCATCAAGATGATCCGCGACCTGACCCAGGAAGCCGAAGTCGGCAAGCTCTACAACGGCACCGTCCGCAAGATCATGGAGTTCGGCGCCTTTGTCGAAATCTATCCCGGAACGGACGGCCTGGTGCATATCTCCGAGCTCGACAAGGAGCGCGTGCGCAACGTCACCGACATCCTCAGCGAAGGCGACACCGTGCTGGTCAAGTGCATCGGCATCGACAAGCAGGGCAAGATCAAGCTGTCGCGCAAGGAAGCGCTGGGAGAAACTCCTCCTCAGGATTGATTCACGCGATTCATGATTCGACGTACGCTCCTCGATAATGGCATCCGGGTTCTTTCCGAGAAAGTTCCCGGATGCCATTCCGTTTCTCTGGGCCTGTGGGTCAACAGCGGGTCGCGCCATGAAACCGACGAGTACAGCGGTATCTCCCACTTCCTGGAACACATGCTCTTCAAGGGGACGCAGCGGCGCAGCGCCAAAACTATCTCCCGTGAAGTCGATTCCGTCGGCGGAGTCCTCAACGGCTTCACCGGCCGTGAAAATTCCTGCTACTACATCAAGGTCCTGACCGAACGCCTGCCATTGGCGGTTGATCTCCTCGGCGACATGCTCTGCCACTCCCTTTTCGATCTCGATGACATCGAAAAGGAGCGGCGGGTCATCTTCCAGGAAATCAGCATGATCGAGGACAGCCCGGAAGAGTTGATTCACGAGCGTTTTGTTGCCGGCTTCTGGTCCGGTCACCCGCTCGGCCGCCCGGTCCTCGGCACCCGGCAATCGGTCGAAGAGATCGATCGTGAGGCGCTGGTGAATTTTCTGCGCTGCCGCTACGTTGCCGAAAACCTGGTTGTCGTGGCTGCCGGTGGCCTGGAGCACGACGACCTGGTTGAACTGGTGTCGCGGACCTTCGGTGATGTCCGCAGCGGGTCGGCGCAGCCGCAGGTGAGTGTGCCCACGGTCATGCGTCATGTCGGGGTGACCCGTCGCGAACTCGAGCAGACGCACCTCTGCCTCGGGGTGGCCGGATTGCCGTCGGCCCATGTGGACCGTTACGGTATCGCGCTGCTGAATGTCCTGCTCGGCGGCAACATGAGCTCCCGCCTCTTTCAGAAAGTCCGCGAGGATCTCGGGCTGGCCTATTCCGTCTACAGCTATCTCAACAGCCACTCGGACAGCGGTGCTCTGACCATCTACGCCGGCACCGCCCCGCCTGACGCTGCGCGGGCGGTGCGTACCATCCTGGCGCAGCTGTCCAGGCTGAGGCGGGAGCCGGTCCCTCTCGATGAGCTGCAGGGTGCCAAGGACTACCTGAAGGGGAGCATGCTCCTGTCTCTGGAGAGCACTGATAATCGCATGACGCGCCTCGCCCAGAACGAGCTGCTCCATGGCGACGCCTTCCTCGATATAGCCACCAGCATGGCAAGGATCGATGCCGTCACCATCGACTTGATACAGTCCCTGTCGGAAGTTCTGTTCGTTGATGAAACCCTCAATCTGCAGGTCCTCGGGCGCTGCCGTAGCACCGACTTCCCCGAAGTCGACCTGACCATCGGATGAACGCATGTCTGTTGTCAACGTCAAGATTCTCAAGAAGGGTGCGGTTCTGCCCCGCTACATGACCGAGCATGCGGCCGGTCTCGATCTCTGTGCCTTGCTTGATTCGCCGGTTGTGCTGCAACCCGGTGAGCGGGCACTCCTGCCGACCGGACTGGCCTTTGAAATACCTCCGGGATTCGAAGGGCAGGTGAGGCCGCGCTCCGGTCTGGCCTTGAAGCAGGGGATCGCGCTGGTCAATGCTCCCGGCACGATCGATGCCGATTACCGGGGTGAGGTCGGCGTGATCGTGATCAATCATGGGAGTGAGCAGGTGACGTTCCATTCGGGAGACCGGATCGCCCAACTGGTGATCGCGCCGGTGGTGCAGGTTCAGCTGCGCGAGGTCGCCGAGCTCGGTGAGACGCTGCGCAGCAGCGGCGGATTCGGTCACACCGGCGTCAAGGAAGGTCAATGAGATGCCGGACATCGAGGAACTCCTGAGCTTTCCCTGTCACTATGAATTCAAGGCCTTCGGTCCGGCCGGGGAGGATTTTGTCGACCAGGTGCAGAATATGGTCACCACGGTCGTGCCGGTCGCAAGAGATGCCATGCGCTGTCGCCCCAGCTCCGGTGGGACCTATCAATGTGTCAGCGTGCTTGTCTCCCTGCAGAACCGGGCTCAGCTCGAAGCCGTGTATGCGGCATTACGAAAAATCGATGGCTTGAAATATATGCTGTGATTTTTTAAAATACTGACTTGTTCGTATCTGCAGCAGTATTCGTCTGACAGGTGCCCTGACAGAATGTGCTGCCAACCCTTGAGAGTGGACGAGATATGCTGCTGACAATCAACAAGTACAATCCCCAGGGGCGACTCATCGGCCAGGTTGTCGAAAGTCTCAAGCGAGGTGGCGTGATTGCCTATCCCACCGATACGACATACGGTATCGGCTGCGACATCTTCAATCAGCGCGGCGTGAAAACGATCTACCAGATCAAACAGCGCGAAGCGCGGAAACCCTTCTCCTTTATCTGCGCCGATCTCTCCGATGCCGCCAATTACGCACGCGTCAGCAACTTCGCCTTCAAGATTATGAAGCGCCACTTGCCGGGTCCATACACTTTTGTCCTCGAGGCAACCCGGATCGTTCCGGACAGCCTGACGACCAAGCAGAAGACGGTCGGTATCCGTATCCCCGCAGACAATATCGCCCTGGCGATCGTGCGCGAGCTCGGCCATCCCCTGGTGACGACCAGCGCCAACCTCTCCGGTGAGGCCCCCTTGCACGATCCGCTCGAAATTCATGCAACTCTCGGACGCAATCTCAGCTACGTCATCGACGGCGGCATCCGCTATGGAGACCCGTCGACGGTCATCAGCCTGATCGACGACCGGATAGAGATCCTCCGCCAGGGCTGCGGTGATACCTCGTGGATCGATCAACTTTGATGCGCTCGTTGCTGTTCGCCGCATTCCTTTCAGCCATTCTGGCCATGCCCCTCCGAGCCGCCGACGACAAGCCTTTTGGTGGCGTCGGCCTGCAGGTCGTCCCGACCATTACCGGTGAGCTGGTCGTCCTCCAGGTGCTGGAAAATGCCCCCGCCGCCAAACAGGGCCTGAAGCCCGGCGACCTGATCCATCGTGTCGACAATGTTCCGTTGAAGGGGAGTGACTTCGGCAAGATCATCGCCGAGCACCTCTGGGGTCCGGTTGGCAGCAGCGTCGAGCTCTATTACCTGCGTCCCGGAGTCGCCGGAGAGCGCATGGTGACTCTCCAGCGCACGGCGATCGACCCGCGCCTGACCGTCACACCTTCGGTCAATGAAACAAAGACCGGCAAGAAGGGGGGACCATGAGCCAGAAAAAAGAGATAACCGTCGTCCTGTACGGTTACCGGTTGGGGAGCGCAACGTGGCGTCCGAATGTCGATGTCGCGGCCTTTGACAGTTTCATAAGTTCGCTGCATGATGACCTGAATTCTCTAGGAATTACGGTAACATGCCTTAAAGAGCCTGAGAATCAACTTGAGGTACGCGGCTATGGAGACCTGCTCAATACCGTGCGTCTGCGCTCACCCAGGGATCATATCGGCAATCTCTGTCTTGGACATATCATCGGCCAGAGCGCCAACTGTGATTTCTATGAAGACATCCGTCGCGGCGTGACCAGGGTCGCCTTCGCCCCCGAGATGATCGAGCCGGAGGGGAGCAACAAGGTCGTGTGCCACAATTGCGGTTGCGGGTGTTAAGCGGAAGCACGAAGTGTGAGGTGTGAGGTGTGAGGTGTGAAAAACCATGATGCGTGGGGACAGAATGAATTTCTGTCCCCTTGCTTTTTGAGACGGTAACCATCTGTTACCTGGTGTTCTGCTGAAACGTTCTGACGTAACCGAGCAGCGCGTTCATTTCCTGGGATTCCGGCGAGAGCATCTCACCGTTCTGGGCGTCGCGAATGCAGGCATTGATGATATCCTTGAGCTCCGTGTCATTGAAGTCGCCGACCAGGGCGAGGCTTTCGCTCTCTGCGTGGCAGCTGCTGCAGCTCCTCCCATTTGCACCCAGGGCCGTTGACTCAAAAATGGACTTGCCCAGAGCGAGGGAAGGTGTTTCAATTGCATAGATCAAAGAAGTTGATACCATCTGCAGGAGAATGATCAGCAGTGCCGTGCGTTTCATGCGGGCTCCTTGGTTTTCGGGGACGGCGAATGACAATCATGCACAGGTTAACGTTGGATGTCGTCTTTGACAAGGCTGTTGACTTTTGCACTTGATTTATTCTGGAGGTGGTGAGTGAATATCAAGCTTCTCGTCAGTCTCGTTCTGGCTTTTTTCTGCTTTATCTTCATCTTTCAGAACGCCTCAACCGTTCAGGTCAACTTCCTTTTCTGGTCGATCGAGGTTTCACGTGTGCTGCTCATGGTTATCATGCTTGGCGCCGGAATCGTCATCGGCGCGCTGCTGGGCAGCTACCTGCGCTACCGCAGCAGGCGTCCCGTTCCGCAGCAGGGTCGACCGGTCAACAAGGACAGCCTCAAAACCGATAAGTTTATGTGATCCGTAAACCAGCTGTTGTTTCGTCCTGAAGGTGGGGGTTTTAATAATGGAGAATCACGCAATGCAGGAAACGCCCCGTCCGATTCTCATGGCCGGTTTTCTCCTTGCCTATGTCACGGTCGGGTACTTGTGCCACCTGATGGTTTCCGTCCCCCCCGGCCACACGACGGTCATCTGGCTGCCCGTCGGAGTCGCCTTCGTCGCCTTGCTCCTGCATGGTCGGCTCATGCTGCCGGTCATCTTCCTGGCGTCCCTGATGATCAATGCCCCCCTGATGACAAAAATGGCTGCGGGAGAGGGCCTCGCCACGCCGTTGCTGCATGCGCTGGTGACCGCATCACTTGATACGCTGCAACCGTTCATCGCCTATTTGTGCTACGGCAGGTTTTGCGGCAGGGACTCGCTGGAGGCCAAGAGGGGGTTCCTGTGCTTTTTCATGACCGTTGCGCTGCTCCCCAGCCTGCTGACCGGTTGGGCGTACGTCGTCAACCTGTCAGGCGGTGGCTACCTGGGAGGGTACTCGACGCAAAAACTCCTGCTGTTTACCGGCTCCGTGACCTTGTCGAACCTGCTCGGCATCCTGCTGGTCGCCACCTTCGTCCTTAATTTCGATTTCCATAAGCTCAGAATGCCCTGCCCGAGAGAAACCTACTCCTTTCTCGGCATGCTCTTCATCCTGTTTTTCTTCACCACGACGGTCTTCGTCCTGCCCCGGCTGACGCTCTACCTGACGATCCCCCTGCTGATGGCGATTGCCATCCTTTACGGGGTAAGGGCATTGTCGGTGGCCCTGTTTCTGCAGGTGTTCTATTACTCCCTGGTCGCCGAGCGCGGCATGGAGTCCTTTTTCAGGACAAGCTCCTATTATGCCTATGTCGAGATCGTCGCTTTCGTCTTGTGTGTCGGCCTGCCGCTCTTTCTCCTGTCGATTGCCATGGAGGAGGTCCGTTCACAGCGTGACCGGCTCGAGGAACTCGTGCAACAGCGTACCGGCAAGCTGCTGATGGCGAACGAGCAATTGAAAGCCGAGATCGTCGAGCGTGAGCAGCTGGAACATGAACTGCGGTTGAAAAACGATGCG
>JBFIMV010000022.1:0-14440 GCA_041611575.1 Desulfuromonadales bacterium
GGTCGACCTCAGCAGCACCAAGGCAGGGGACGTCTACGAACTGATCACCCTCGGTCAGCAGCTCACCCATCCCGTCAGCGGGCTGCCGGTCGGCTACCAGACCTTCCAGCTTGGTACAGTGGAGATCACCGAGGTCACCCCCTCGGTTGCCGTGGCAACCGTGACCAATGCCCTGCGCGAGATCCAGCGTGGCGCGAAACTGCGTCCCTATCGCGAGATTCCCAGCCGCATCCCCCGCCTGCAGGCCGACACCCTCCTCGAGGGATACATCATCACGGACGACATCGGCAAGCTGGCCATGGGCCAATGGGAGATCATCCTGATCGACATCGGCCAGGAGAGCGGCCTTCAGGTCGGCAACGACCTGAGCCTTTACCGTAAACGGGCGTTGACGGAGAAAGCGCAACAGGCCAAGGGCCTCGTCCTGCCTGACATCGACCTCGGCGAAGCCATCGTTCTCGAGGTCCGTGACGGGTTCGCCGAAGCGCTCATCACCCGCACCAACAACCTGCCCCTCTATCGTGGCGACCAGGTCAGGACCCGCATCAAGCAGTAATGACCTTTCGTCCGGTACACGCCGGGCAGTCAGTAAGTGCTGTTCCGGATGGGCCGACGATGTCGGTCCATCCTTCATTTAATGTGATGCTTTTGCACTTCCCCTTGGAGGGGACCCATGGACGACCTTCTCCCCTGGCTGCGCCTGCAGTTCACTCCGGGTCTTGGCCGCGCCGGGCTGTTTCGCCTGATCGAATGTTTCGGTTCGGTTGATCGAGCCCTTGAGGCAGCCCGCTGGCCGAAACTCCACGGCCTGCGGGCCGGGCTGACCGGAGGGATCCCTCCGGCGGACGCTCCCATCGTACGCAAGGCTCTCAGGGATCTTGAACAATGTGATGGCTGGCTCTGCACTTTCTGGGATCCGGACTATCCGCCCATGCTGCGCAGCATTCCCGACCCTCCCGCCCTCATTTACGGCCGCGGCCGATGGCCAGCCGGCAAGACACTGGCCATTGTCGGCGCACGCGTTCCATCACAGACAGGTCGATATTTCACCGAATCCCTGGCCGAGGAGCTGGCACGCGAAGGGCTGATCATTATCAGTGGCCTGGCCAGGGGGATCGATGCCGCCGCACACCGCGGGGCCCTCGCCGGCAACGGACAGACACTGGCCGTGCTCGGCTGTGGCGTCGACCGCATCTATCCCTCTGAGAATGCGCCCCTCTTCGAGATGATCGCCGAACAGGGGGCCCTCATCTCGGAATATCCGCCCGGCAGCGAGCCGCTTCCCGGGCATTTCCCCGGGCGCAATCGCATCATCAGCGGCCTCAGCTGCGGCACCCTGGTGGTCGAAGCCTCGCGCGACAGCGGTTCCCTGATCACCGCCGAGTTTGCCCTCGAACAAGGTCGGGAAGTGATGGCTGTCCCTGGCAGCGTCGACCGCAAAACCAGCTACGGCCCGAACATGCTGATCAAGCAGGGGGCTCATCCGGTCACGGAAGCGGCCGACGTTCTCTGCATCCTCAATGTGACGCCACCGGGACGTCCCGTTCTCACACCGGAATCGTCCGCTCAGCCATGCACCCTCTCTGCGGAGGAGCAGCAAATCCTTCACCACCTTTGCACGACACCGCGCTGCAGCGACGAACTGGCCGGGGAAAGTGGGTTGACACCCAGAGAGCTTTCCGTTACTTTACTGCACCTAGAGTTGCAGGGGTACGTGGAGAGACAGCCTGGCGGACGCTATGTACGCGGTCGCAGGGCACTTTAGGAGTCCCGGAGGACAGGAGACCGATTGAGAGAACGGGTCCTGGCGATTGTCAGCTTCATCGCCCAATATTTTCTCGACGACCAGGACGTGATCACGGAAACCGACCTGATCGAAGAACTTCTGGCCGTCGGCTTTGAGACTGACGAGATCGACGCTGCCTTCTGCTGGATGGAGACGCAGGCCTTCTGCGCACCGGTCTCCGGCGAAATGGCGCTTGCCGCTCCGGCCCCAAGCCATCGCGTTTTCACCAACGAGGAGGTTCGTGGGCTGTCATCCGAGGCACGCGGCTTCCTTGCCCGCCTTCGCTCCATGGGTATCCTGAACGACGAGATCCTCGAGGAAGTCATTGAAAAGGCCCTGCACTCCTCGGAGGATGAGGTCACGCTGAAAGAGATCAAGTCCATCACGGTACTGGCCATGTTCGCGAGTTCCCAGCAAGAGTGGCGACGCGAGTTCGATTGCCTGCTGCAAGATGACTGGTCACTTCTGCTGAACTAACCGGTCACAGGCTGCGGGGCACCTCCTGCGGCCTTTTTCATTTCCCCGAACACTGGCATTAAAGCAAATATGGCTAAATCACTGGTTATTGTCGAGTCGCCTGCCAAGGCCAAGACGATCGAAAAATTTCTCGGCGAGGGCTATCAGGTGCTCGCCTCCTACGGTCACGTCCGGGATCTGCCGAGCAAGGATGGCTCGGTCGATGTGGACAACGGCTTTCAGGCCAAGTACGTCGTTTCCTCGAAGGCAAAGAAGCAGCTGGGAGTTCTCAAGCAAGCCCTCAAGGGAGTGGAGAACCTGGTCCTCGCCACTGACCCCGACCGCGAAGGGGAAGCAATCGCCTGGCATCTGCTCGAAGCCCTCGGTGTCGATGAAAAAGGCAGCTCTCCCCACGTCAGCCGGGTGGTCTTCCACGAGATAACCAAGGATGCCATTGCCGAGGCGATGGCCAAGCCACGCCAGATCTCCACCGAGCTGGTTGATGCCCAACAGGCGCGACGCATTCTCGATTACCTGGTCGGGTTCAATCTGTCGCCGGTCCTCTGGCGCAAGATCCCCGGCAGTCGCTCTGCCGGCCGTGTGCAATCGGTGGCCCTGCGCCTGATCTGTGAGCGTGAAGCGGAGATCGAGGCCTTCGTCCCGCGTGAATACTGGACCATCGAAGCGGCTCTCGCTGTCAATGAGGCCACCTCGTTTGCAAGCCGCCTGTACGCAGTCGACGGCAAGAAACTCGACAAGTTCGCCATTGAGACGGGAGCAGAAGCGGAGAAACTGGTCGCCGAAATCAGGCCGTTGCCCTTCCGCGTGGCAGAGATCTCGCGCACCGAGAAGAAACGGCGACCGGCCGCCCCCTTCACTACCAGCACCCTGCAGCAGGAGGCCAATCGCAAGCTCGGCTTCTCGGCGCGCAAAACCATGTCCCTGGCCCAGCGGCTCTACGAGGGCATAGACATTGGTGATGGCCCGGTCGGCCTGATCACCTACATGCGTACCGACTCGGTGACCCTCTCCAGCGTCGCCATTCAGGAAGCCCGCCAGGTTATCGAGCAACGCTACGGCGCCGAGTACCTGCCGGCGAGACCACGCGTTTACAAGAGCAAGGCCAAGAACGCCCAGGAGGCCCACGAGGCCGTACGCCCCACCAGCCTGGAACGTCACCCTGACCAGCTGAGAAATGTGCTCGACAACGACGAACTGCGCCTCTACCGGCTGATCTGGGAGCGCACCACCGCGTCCCAGATGGCCGACGCGCTGCTTGATGCCACGACCGTTGATATCGCTGCCGGCAAGCGGTTCACCTTCCGGGCCAGCGGGCAGATGGTCCGCTTCCCCGGCTTCATGAAAATCTACATCGAGGGGCAGGACCAGGAGAGCGAGGAGCCGGAGGGCATGCTGCCGGAGCTGACCGAAGAGCAGCCGCTGGCGCTGAACGACCTCAAGGGGAGCGGGCATACCACCCAGCCGCCGCCGCGCTACACGGAGGCCTCGCTGGTCAAGACTCTTGAGGAGAACGGTATCGGTCGGCCCTCGACCTATGCGGCGACCATGAACACTCTGGTCGAACGCAAGTATGTGCGCCTGGTCAAACGCACCTTCTTCCCCGAAGACCTCGGTCGTGAAGTCGTGCGCTTCCTCATGCAGTTCTTCGAAAAGTACGTCGATTATGATTTTACGGCGCACATGGAAGGCGACCTCGACGCCATCTCCCGTGGTGAAGCGGAATGGCGCGCATTCCTCACGGATTTCTGGACACCTTTCATCGACCTGGTGCAGAAGACCAAGAGCGAATCGTTTGTCGGCGAAACGCTTGACGAGGTCTGCCCGGAATGCGGCAAGACCCTGTCGAAGAAGTTCGGCAAGAACGGCTACTTCATCGCCTGCAACGGTTATCCCGAATGCAAGTACACCCGGCCGGTCAACGGCGAGCAGAAGGAAGAACCGGTCCTCTCCGAGGAGACCTGCGACAAATGTGGCGCGCAGATGCTCATCAAGGAAGGACGCTACGGCAAGTACCTTGCCTGCTCGGCCTACCCGGCATGCCGCAACAACCAGCCGTTGATCAAACCACGCTCGCTCGGCATCACCTGTCCGACGTGCAAGGAAGGCGAGATGATGGAGAAGAAGAGCCGTTACGGCAAAATCTTCTACTCTTGCAACCGTTACCCCAAATGCAAGTACGCGCTGTGGGACGAGCCGGTCGCCGAACCCTGCCCGCAGTGCCAGTTCCCGGTCCTGGTCGACAAAACCACGAAACGTTATGGCACGGTGCGTAAATGTCCCCAGGACGCCTGTGACTACCAATTGACGCTGGTCGAACCGGAGGAGAAGGCTCCGGCGAAAAAGGCGGCACCGAAAACCGCCAAAAAACCAGCAAAGAAGAAAAGTTGAACCCATTACGGCTCAAACGACATTGGCCGGGCATCTCATCGCCCGGCCATTTTCATAGCAATCAGCGACCTCAAGCCTGACACTCCGGAATCAACAAGAGCACACGATGCAACCGATTACCATCATAGGCGCCGGGCTCGCCGGCTGTGAGGCAGCATGGCAGATCGCCCGTCACGGGTTGCCGGTCGACCTCTACGAAATGCGGCCGCAGCGCATGACACCCGCTCACCAGTCCGACCGGCTCGGCGAGCTGGTCTGTTCAAACAGCCTGCGCGGCACCGGCATGCACAACGCCGTCGGCCTGCTCAAGGAAGAATTGCGCCGGTGTGGCAGCCTGTTCATGGCTGCGGCCGATGCCCACGCCGTCCCGGCCGGCGGAGCATTGGCCGTCGATCGCGACGACTTCTCCGCATACCTGACACAGGCCATCACCGCCCATCCCCTGATCAATCTGCACCGCCAGGAAATCACCTCTATTCCGCAGGACCGGCTGGTGATCGTCGCCAGCGGCCCGTTGACTTCGGACACCCTGGCCACGGCTATCGCCCGACTTACCGGCAGCGAGCACCTCTATTTCTACGACGCCATCGCCCCGATCATCGAAGCCGGCTCCATCGATCGTGAGCGCGTCTATGCCGCTTCCCGCTACGATCGGGGGGGGGCGGATTACCTCAACTGCCCGCTTGACAAAGAGGAATACCTGTCTTTCGTCGCAGCCCTGCAACAGGCAGAGAAGGTCGCCCCGCGCGACTTCGAAAAAGTCGTACACTTCGAAGGGTGCATGCCGATCGAGGAACTCGCCCGGCGCGGCGAGCTGACCCTCGCCTTCGGCCCGATGAAGCCGGTCGGCCTGCGTGACCCACGCACCGGCCGCGAACCTTTCGGCGTCGTGCAACTCCGCCAGGATGACCGCCACGCCAGTCTCTACAACATGGTCGGCTTTCAGACCAAGCTCACCTACCCCGAGCAGCGGCGCATCTTCCGCACCATCCCCGGCCTGGAGAATGCCATTTTCGCTCGTCTCGGCAGCATGCACCGCAACACTTTCATCAATTCCCCTGCTTGTCTGGGTGAGGTCCTGCAGCTTCGCACGGCTCCTAGCATCTTCTTCGCCGGCCAGATTACCGGTGTTGAAGGCTATGTCGAATCCGCCGCCAGCGGCTTCCTGGCCGGACTGTTCGTCGCCGCCTGCCATCAGGGCCGGGCATACCAACCGCCGCCGCCGACCACGGCCCTCGGTGCTCTCCTCAATTACACCGCGACAGCGGCGGCAGGCGAATTTCAACCGATGAACATTACTTATGGTCTCTTCCCTCCCCTGGATGAGCGGATTCGCAAGCGCCGCGACCGCCGTCAGGCGCTCGCCGATCGTGCCCTTGGCGACCTGGAGTCCTGGAAAACGACCCTGCCATTCACAACATTGCCTGCGATGTAAATCTCTGCTAGCATGCCCTGTGGGGTGGACAGGTTGCCGCAACATGCCAGCCTGTGGCCTCTGAGGGGGTTTCGATTGGCCATGACACCGGCATCAGCAAAACTGATTGATCCGCGCGACCTGTTGGAGATGTTGCGCCGGCATCCTCTTCCCGCGCCTTTTTACCTTGCGCTGTATGCCGAAAAAGACGGTCGCCCGGGACTGCTGAAAACCATCCATGCCGTCTGTGCCCCGATGGACGACGTGTTCCCCTGCACACCGGAATGCTGCCATCAATGGGAAGCAAGCCTGGCCCAGGCAATGATGGCAAATCAGCCAGCGGTTCACGCCTGTCCCCAGGGGTTCATCGGTTTCGTCATCCCCCTGCCGGAAGGACAGGGGCTGCCGGACTGCCTGGTTGGCGGCGGCGTTTTTGAACGCAACACGTCGCCCTATCGCTCTGCCCTGCATGGCGAACCGCTCCACATCGCCAACGGAGCACCGGACGAGTCGGGCGCCCCGATGCAGCAGATGGTGAGTCGCCATGAGGCGCAAAGGATGGCCGAAGAGATATTCCGGGCCCTGCCGCGCCTCCTCGACCAGCAGGTTCATGCCCTCGGGCTCTCTCGCACGACGCAACGACTGGAAGCCGTACAGAAGCTTTCCCGCGACCTTTCCGACTGTGAGGATGCCGAGCAGGCCGTCTCAATCGTCAGCGAAGCCCTGGTCGTCCTCTTCAACCTCCCAAAGGTCCTGATCGTCCTGCGGCAGACCAGCAACATCCTGTCGGTCCATTCGACCCTCGGACTCTCTCCCGAAACCTTCCAGCTTGACCAGAAAAGACTGGCCGGCTATCTGGACAACGCGCAGCGCCTGCCCGACACTTTGACCGGAGACGTGTTGTCCTCTCTCTTCCCGGGCCTGGAGACCGATTCGGCCTGCCTCTTTCCCTTGTGTGACAATAGCACCCAGGCCGGGGCCATCGTGCTGCTCGACATCAACCTGCACAGCCGTGACCTGGCACTCATCGAGCTCCTGGCCGGGCGCCTTGCCGCCCGCCTGGAGCGGCTCAAGACCGCTGAGGCACATCGCCAGGAACGGCGCTTTTCAGCGCGCCTGGTTGACATGATCAGCGCCCTGTCGCTGATTGAAAGCCGTGACGAACTCTATCGGCAGATTCTCGACATGTCGGCGGAACTTTTGTCAGCGGCCAGCGGTTCCCTGATGCTGCTCAACGAAGGCACGGGCACCCTGGGCATCGCAGCCGCCCGCGGGATGACGCCTTCGCTGGCGAAGACCATGTCCGTCCCCTTCGGCGAAGGGATCGCCGGCAGAGTCGCCAAGAGCGGCTTCCCGATGCTCGTCAACGACATCGAACGCGACAGCCGCACCGCCACCAGCAACCGTCCGCGTTTCAAGACCAAGTCGTTCGTCAGTCTTCCCCTGGAGACCAAGGGGCGCCTGATCGGCGTCCTCAACCTGGCGGACAAGCACAACGGCGGCAGCTTTACCGAAGCCGATCTCAATCTCGTCCAGACTTTCACCCAGCATGCGGTGCTGATGATCGACCGCGCCGCCATCCTCGAAAAAGCCGGCCAGTTCGAACAGCTCTCCATCACCGACCCGCTCACCGGCCTCTACAACCGGCGCTTCCTTGAAGACCGGCTGCAGGAGGAATTCAGCCGCAGCGAACGCCAGCAGCAAAATTTCTGCGTCATCCTGGCGGACCTCGACAGCTTCAAGATTTACAACGACATCTGCGGCCACATTGCCGGTGACAATGCCTTGAAAAAAGTCGCCGGCCTGATGCGCCGCAGCGCCCGCGACATGGACGTGGTGACACGCTACGGCGGCGAGGAATTCTGCCTGATCCTGCCCGGGACCGGCAAGAAGGAGTCCCTGTTCGTCGGTGAACGCATCCGCCGCGTCATCGAAGCAGAATCGTTCCCCGGCGAGAACCACCTCCCCCTGGGGCGCCTGACGATCAGCCTCGGCGTCGCATCCTTCCCGGCCGACGGCACCACGACCAACGAACTGGTCCATGCCGCCGACCTCGCCCTGTACCGTGCCAAGGAACTCGGTCGCAACCGACTCGTCCTCTTCGAGCCCTCTCTTGAAGAACGCGGGCGCCTGCAACCACGCTTGTAGCATTTCGCCTTATTCGGAGAGTCCATGCAGCAGTCCCCACACGCCATCGTGCTCGCCTCGGCTTCGCCGCGGCGAAGAGAGCTTCTCGAGCGGGTCGGCCTTACCTTCCAGGTTGTGCCGAGCACCGTGGATGAGTCGCTCTTGCAGGGAGAGACTGCCGAAGAACATGTCATCCGGCTCAGCCGGGAAAAAGTCCTCGAGGTTGCCGGGCGCCAGGGTCAGGCAGGCCGGTGGTTTATCGGCAGCGACACGGTGGTCGTGCGCGACACGGTGATTCTGGGCAAACCATGCGACGCCGTCGAAGCAACCGCCATGCTCGCCAGCCTGTCCGGTCGCAGCCACAGGGTGGTCAGCGGCTATGCGATTCTTGACCGTGAAACCGGCGGCATGCTGGCGGACGCGATCATCACCGAAGTCTTTTTCAAGCAGTTGACAGCGCGAGAAATCGAGGGGTACATTGCCAGCGGAGAACCATTCGACAAGGCCGGAGCCTACGCTATCCAGGGGTTGGGCTCATTCATGGTCCCCCGCATCGAGGGGAGCTACACCAACGTCGTCGGTCTGCCCGTGTGTGAAGTCCTGGCCGCCCTGGAAAAAGCCGGGGCATTGAGACTCTTCAGCTGAGGCACAACTTCATGGACATCGCCACCAACCTTGCCCGGATTCATGCACAGATCGCTGCCAGCTGCGCTCTCTGCCGGAGAGACCCTGCGACGGTCCGACTGGTTGCGGTCTCCAAGGTCAAGCCGCCGGCGATGATCGATGAGGCCTTCCAGGCCGGGCAGAAGGTGTTCGGCGAGAGCTATGTCCAGGAATTCGTGGAGAAATCCGAGCAGGTGCAGCATCCGGTCGAGTGGCACTTCATCGGCCACCTGCAGAGCAACAAGGTCAAGTACCTGAGTGGCCGGATTGACCTGATCCATTCGGTCGACCGACTGTCTCTGGCCCGGGAGATCGACCGCCACTGGAGCAAGCAGGACCGGACGGCCAACATCCTCATCCAGGTCAACCTCGGCGAGGAAGAGACCAAGTCGGGGACAACCTCGCAGAACCTGGCCGACCTGGTCCGCCAGATCGCAGCGCTGAAACATGTCCGCATCCTGGGCCTGATGGCTCTCCCTCCCTGGCTGGACGACCCCGAAGAGGTGCGCCCCTACTTCAGGCAGCTGCGCCTGCTTGCCCGCGAGATAGAGGCCCTCGGCCTGCCGAACGTCGCGATGCAGGAACTCTCCATGGGGATGAGCCACGATTACGCTGTGGCCATTGAAGAAGGCGCGACCCTGGTCCGCATCGGCACGGCCATCTTCGGTGAACGCGACCGCTGACGACGGCCGACTTTCTGCATCAAACCGGTTCTCCGATAATGATCCTCTCTCACTGAGAGCTTCGCGCTTCCTGGTAATGACATGTCAGCCGATTACTTTCTTTTCGATCTCGACGGCACCCTGATCGACTCGATCCCCGACATGACAACGGCGGTGAACCTGCTGCGCGACGAACTCGGTCTTCCAGCCTTGAAGTCTGACCAGGTCCGCGGCTTCGTCGGCGACGGCGTCGGCCTGCTGGTGCAACGGGCCCTGCCGGCAGAGCTGTTCTCCCCGGAACGGCGCAGGCGCTACATGGAAATCTACGCAGCCCACCTGACCGATGAGACACGGGCTTATCCGGGGATCATGCATTTTCTCCAGCTGCATGAAGACAAACCGATGGCCGTGGTGACCAACAAACCCCAACCTCTGGCCGAGACCATCGTCTCACGACTCGGCTTGTCCACTTTCTTCCGCGCGGTCATCGGCGCAGAAGGCTCCCTGAGCAAAAAACCGCATCCCGCCATGGTCGTCCATGCCATGCAGCTCCTCGACGGCCGACCCGAGCGGGCAGTGCTCTTTGGCGACCACCACGTCGACCTGCGCGCCGCCATGGCAGCCGGGGTCAAATCCTGCTTCTGCGCCTGGGGGCTCGGCCATGAAGACGGCCTGGTAGCGGATTACCGAGCAACCACGCCTGCCGAGCTGCCAGGGATCTTCCCCGGATCCCACAGATGAAGACTCCGTCACTGACGCAGAAGGAAATCGCCCTCTTCTTCTTTCCGCTGCTGCTCAACGTGCAGTTCATGAGCGTCTCCCATTCGATCATCAACGCCGGCCTGGCGCGGCTGGAGAATGCCGTGGTCCTGCTGGCCGGCTTCTCGGTCGCGATGGTCCTGCATCTCTTCGTTGCTTCGCCGTCCTACCAGAACCATACGATCACCATCGCCATGGTGCGCGGCCGCAAGTCGTTCCTGGCGATGACGCTTTTCGTTCTGCTGATCGCCGTATGGGTCTCCATCCTGCTGGCCCTGCTGGCCTTCAGCCCGGTCGGCGATTTCGTGCTCGACCGGTTGCTCGGCGTGAGCCCGGAGGTGGCAAGGGAAGCACGCGACACTTTGGGCCTGCTGGTCTTTCTCCCCTTCATCACCGGCCTGCGAGGACTTTTTCAGGGGCTCGTTATTCGCGCCCGCCGGACCGGCCTCGTCTCCCTGGCAACGGGCGTGAGGATCGGCATGCTGTTCGTCTATCTCTGGCTCGGCCAGTTCTGGTTCGAGGGGACCCGGGTTGCGGCCTTCGCGCTGCTCTGCTGCGTCGCGACCGAAACCCTGGTGATCGGCCTCTTTGCCTGGCGCGTGAAACTCCCGGCGACTGTCGATACGGAAAAAACCTTTACCGAGATCGTGGTCTTCGGCCTGCCCCTGGCCTATTCCTCCGGCCTGCAGCAGGCCGTACCGCTGCTGATCAACGCCATCATCAGTCGCCTGCCGGATGGGACTTTGGCCCTGGCGGCCTTCGGCGTCGTCCGCGGCTTTCTCTTCCTCCTGGCCGGCCCGATGCGCAACCTGCAGCAGGCCTACCTCACGCTGGTCAACCAACCGGAAGACGCACCACAGCTGGTGCGATTTTTCATGCGGGTCAGCCTCGGCATGGCCGCGATCGTGCTTGCCATCGCCTGGCCGCTCAATGCCCCGGTGCTCGGCACGATCATGGGCCTGGATGAGACGATGCGCCTGTACCTCGCCTGGCCGTTGACGGCGTGCAGCGTCTTCCCCTTTCTTTACGGTGCAGCCAACCTGCTGCGCGGCTGGTTTTCCGGCGAGCACCTGACTGCCCGGCTCGGACGGTCAACCTGCTACAAGGTCCTGTTCCTGATGCTGCTCTGGCCGGCAATTCACTTCCTGCCGACACCGGTCCCCGGCATCGCGGTTGCCATCTTCCTGCTGCTGAGCGCCGAACTCTGCGAGGCGGGGTACCTGCATCGGCAGCGCAACCAGATACTCCGGGCTTCCTTGTCACCATCGGCCTGAATACACTAGAATACGCTTATGAACGTCGATGGGAAGAAACACCCCTGCCCGGACTGCAACAGCTGCCAGTGGTGTTCGGATGACCGATGCCGGCTGTGCCTGCCGAGCGATCAGGCTTGCCGCAAGAAGATGTCGATGGCGGAGCAGATCGCCAGGTACGAGGAACTCAACCGCTTGCCATCTGCCACATGCTCCGGCTCGCTCACTGATCGTGGCAATGGCGTCGGCGGCGAGGACGGTTCCTGACTGTGACTCCCTGCCTCCCCTATTAAGAGCATAATCTTGGTGAAGTTGCTGAAAGTGCAGGTTTTTGCTTGGCAAAAAGTCTAAAACGATTAGAATGGGACTGTTTTCTTTGCATGCAGACAAGGGGGAGTCGTGGCTGAACTGTTGATCAAATTGCTGGACGGCAGAGAGCGGCGCGGGACACTGACCAAGGAATTCGAGCCGTCAGAGGATCGCATCGCCATCTTTCATAGCGACGAAGAATATCCGGAAAAAATCTTCCTGCACGACATCTGCTACATCAAATTCCTCGGCAAGCCGGACCTGGCGGACTCCTTCAGCGATGACGAATTCTTCGAAGACGTCACAACGCTCACCGGTGAACGTTTTCACCTGCGCCTGAAAAAAAGCGGGAAACGCATCCCGCAGGGGTTCTATGGGGCCCCCGTCGATATCGACAGCGATTTCAAACGCATCTTCTTCACCTCCTCCGGATTCAAGAAACGCAGCCACGACAAGCCGATCGGCGAAGTGCTCAATCAACAGGGGTTCGTCGACAAGGACGATATCTCCGCAGCGCTCGCCGAGCAGCACAAGCTGCGCAACCGCCGCCTGGGCGACATCCTGGTCGAAAGCAATAATATTACGCGAGAGGTCGTCGACCAGACCATCATCAACGTCGAGCGCGCCGGCCGTAAATCGCCGAAGTTCCGGGTCGGCGACATCCTGATAGAGGCCGGCCTGGTGACGCGCGCCCAGGTCGACGACGCCCTCAACCAACAGAAAGCCGGGAAACGCAAGCAGATCGGCGCAATACTGATCGAACGCAAGCTGATCAATGAAAGCCAGCTGCTGACCGCGCTGGCACATAAATTCGGCCTCAAGGTCGTCGACCTGAACGACGTAACCCCATCGGCCGAGGCTCTCAAGAAAGTACCTCGCGAGATGGTCGAGCGCATGCAAGTGTTGCCGATTGCGCTCAGCAGCAAGCGCCTGACCATCGCCACGGCCAACCCGACCGACCCGACGGTTGTCGAGAATTTACGCTTCGCCACCGGCTGCCAGATTGAGTTGGTCTGCGCCCAGGCAACCCAGATCGGCGAAAAGATTGCGGCCTGCTATGAGAAACAGGAAGATCGGGTCGAGGACCTGATCGATGAACTGGAAGAAGTCGAGGTCCAGATCGACGATGAACCGGAGATCGACAAGATCACCGAGTCGGACTCCAAGGTCATCAACCTGGTCAACAAGGTGCTGCTCGATGCCCATAACCGTGGCATCTCGGACATCCACTTCGAGCCGGGCATGGGCCCCCAACCGCTGAAGATCCGCTACCGCAAGGACGGCATCTGCTACACCGTCCACCAGATCGCCGCAACCTACAAGGCGGCCATCATTTCGCGCATCAAGATCATCGCCAAGCTCGACATCGCCGAGCACCGCCGCCCCCAGTCCGGCAAAATCCTCCTCAAGCAGGGCGGCGACCGCATCGAGTTCCGCGTGGAAATCACCCCGACCATCGGCGGCCAGGAGGACGCGGTGCTGCGCGTCCTGGCCTCTTCCTGCATCCTGCCTCTCGACCAGATAGGCTTTACGGAACGCAACCTGGAACGCTTCAAGACCCTGCTGAAGAGGCCTTACGGCATCATCCTCTGCGTCGGGCCGACCGGCTCCGGCAAAACCACCAGCCTGCATTCGGCGCTCTCCGAGATCAACACCCCGGAAACCAAGATCTGGACAGCCGAGGACCCGGTAGAAATCACCCAGGAGGGGCTGCGACAGGTCCAGGTCCACCCCAAGATCGGCTTCAACTTCGACGAGGCCATGCGCTCCTTTCTGCGCGCCGACCCGGATGTCATCATGATCGGCGAAATGCGTGATCCGGTCACGGCCAAGACGGCGATCGGCGCCTCACTGACCGGGCACCTGGTCTTCAGCACCCTGCACACCAACAGCGCCCCCGAGACCGTGGTCCGCCTCATCGAGATGGGCATGGATCCTTTCAACTTTGCCGACGCCATGCTCGGCATTCTCGCCCAGCGTCTGGCCCGCCGCCTCTGCGGCGAGTGCAAGGAAGCCTACCACCCCAAGCGTGACGAATATGACGAGCTTGTTGGAGCCTACGGCGCGGACCGCTTCAAGGCACTCGGCATGCCGGGCTTCTCCAAGCACCTGACCCTGATGAAGGCGGTCGGTTGCGAAGCTTGCGAGGGGATGGGCTACGCCGGCCGGGTCGCCGTCCATGAGCTGCTGATAAATTCAGTCGCCATCAAGCAGGCGATCAAGCGCAATGCCGGAGTCGACGAGATCGCCCGCCTTGCCCTTGAAGAAGGGATGACCACCCTGCGCATGGATGGGATCGAAAAGATCTTCCTCGGCCTCACGGACCTCTTCCAGGTCAACCGCGTCACCGCCTGACAGCGCTGCAGGGCAAGAATCAACACGGATAAGTCTTATCATTGCCCTGCGGTGCTGAATTGCTATATTGCCCCGCGGAAAGGTGACCCATGTCCACAAGGATTGCCAAGTTTTTTTTAGTGGCAGCGATCATTCTCCTGGTCATCGTCTTCTTCGCCTTCGACCTGCAACGCTTTCTCACCCTCGCCTACCTCAAAGAGCAACAGCTGGCCTTCGCCAACTTCTACGCGAGCAATCGCCTGCTGAC
>JBFIMV010000023.1:0-14353 GCA_041611575.1 Desulfuromonadales bacterium
ACGAAGCCTGGTACCAGGAACACACCTCTCCCGGCCTGCTTGCCGAAGCCGTCTACGGACTGCCGGAGTTGTACCGTGCGCAGATTCCCGGCGCCCGCCTGGTCGCCAACCCCGGTTGTTACCCGACCAGCGCTGCCCTGGCCCTTGCGCCGTTGCTGCGTGAAAAACTCATCGAGACCTCGTCGATCATCATCGACAGCAAATCGGGGACCAGCGGGGCCGGCCGCGCCGCCAAGGTCGACACGCTCTTCTGCGAGGTCAACGAAGGATTCAAGGCTTATGGCCTGCCGCGACACAGGCACACACCGGAAATCGAGCAGACTCTCAGCGAGATCGCCGGCAAACCTGTCGTCATCAGCTTTACGCCGCACCTGGTTCCGGCCAATCGCGGGATCTTGAGCACCTGTTACGCCAGTCTCGCCAGCCGCATCGGCCGGGATGAATTGCTCGCTCTTTATCACGCGGCCTATCGTGACGAACCGTTTGTCCGGGTCCTGCCGGCCGGGCATCTGCCGAACATTTCCCAGGTGCGCGGCAGTAACTTCTGTGACCTCGGTCTGGCAGTCGATGAGCGCACCGGCCGGGTCATCGCGGTGGCCGCGATCGACAACCTGGTCAAGGGGGCCGCCGGACAGGCGGTGCAAAACATGAACCTGCTGCTCGGGCTGCCGGAATCAACCGGTCTGTTGACACCGCCGGTGTTCCCGTAATAGGTTTGCACGGCGGAATGCATTTTGGGGTGAGAATGGTATTTTTCCGGGAGGCGCAAGATGACGTGCATATCTGAACAGTCGCTCAAACACTGCAACTGCACCTACACCGCCTGTGACAAACGGGGCAATTGCTGCAAATGTGTTGCCTACCACAAGGACCGCGGCGAATTCCCTGCCTGTCTCTTCAGCGATGAAGCGGAGCGCACATACGACCGCTCTCTGGCAAACCTGGTGCGTGACCGCGGGATGTTCTGACCGGCGTACTTTTAATTGTCGGACCGAATTACGGAAGGCCACCTGGGATCAGGTGGCCTTCTGCTTTTCAATCTCTGAACGACGCGCTCTCCGGCTGCTGATGAGGGTCTCATTCCGGTGGGGGGGCCGGACCCTCCCAGCCAACGGTGCAGTTGCCGCCATCGCGCTTCGCCGCGTAGAGGGAGCGGTCGGCGAGGTTCAGCAGCTCGTAGATGTTCTTGCTGTCGCCGGGGAATTCGGCGATGCCGAAGGACAGGGTGATTTTGAAGGTGTCTTCCGTGCCGAGTTCCTTGGAAAAGTCTTCGTTCTGGATGGCCTTGCGCAGTTTCTCGGCAGCAGCAGTCGCCCCCTGTTTGCCGGTTTTCGGCAGGAGGATGATGAACTGGTCGTTGCCGAAACGACAGACGAGATCGATGCCGCGGGTGCTCCTGAGGAGATATTGACCGGTCAGTCGCAGCAAAGCGTCCGAGTGCATGCGGCCGAGGGTGGTGATGTGGTTTTTGAAGCCATCAATATCGCACATTATGAGTGAAAAGACAGAACTGAAACGGCGTGCCTGGGCCACCTCGCGCTTGAGGATGTCCTGGAAGTGCCGGCGGTTGGCAAGACCGGTCAGCTCGTCAGTGTTGCCCAGGTCGCGGCTTTTTTCTATCAGTTGGGCGTTGTCAATGGCAATCGCTGTCTGGTTGGCTATGGCCTGTATCAGCTTCTGCTCGGAACTGCTGAAGGCGTCGACCTTCTTCTTGTGCAGGTTGAGAATGCCGACGAGCCGCCCCTTGACGACCAAGGGCACGGATATCATGGAGCCCCGCGTGACAAACTGCCCGTGGTAGCTCAGGTTGCGCGTGTCATCGTCGATGTTCTTGACGTAGATCATGCGCTGGCTCTGCGCCGCCTCGCCGGTAATCCCCTGGTTGAAGGTGAAGCGGACGTTGCTCAGGGCCTCGGCATCCATCCCGGTGACCCGCACAACTTCCAGCGTGCTGTCGCCGGCATTGTAGGCCAGCAGCACCATGTGGTCGCAGGCAAGGATGTCGTTCATCACCTGCAGGATGCGATCGAAGAGGACGTTCAGGTCGACCGCCGTGGTCATCGCCTGGTTCAACTGGTAGAGGGCGGAGATCTCCCGTTGCAGGACGCCGAGTTCCTCCGCCGCCCTGAGCTTTTCCCTTTCCTTGCGGTCAAGCACGGCGCGGGTCTTGACCTCCTCTTTTGCCAGGGCGTCGGCGATGTCCTGGCTGGAGCGCTCCTGGTAGCTCCTCTCGAGCTCCTGCGCCATGCGGTTGAACGCTTCTGAAATCAGCCCCAGTTCGTCGTTGGTGATCTCGAGGATACGGTAATTGAGGTTGCCGCGGCTGATGGTCTCCGCTGCGTCGCGAAGTTCCCGCGCCGGGCGGATGATTGCGCTGATCTTGCGGAAATAGACCAGCGTGCCGATGACGATGACCGCCAGCATGATGACGATCATCTGCAGGATCGTGTTCCGCTGGGCGTCATTGGACTGCAGCATGGACGCCTGGACGGACAGCAGGACCATGTCGCTGGTGCCGAGCGGGATCATGGTGAAAAGATGCCGCTCCGGACCATCTGCGCCAGTCGTGTTGCGGATCAGCGGTGTTCCGCTGCCGATTGACGTGATTTGCGCCGGGCTCAACTCTATGTCCTGCTTGTTGCGCCGGCTGTGAGCGAGTATCTGGCCGTCAATGGTCATCAGGGCTGCTTCGACATTGAGTGACGTGGTAATGCTGCGCAGAAAGGTATTGCCCATGTCGCTTTGCAAGAGGAGTATCTGGGTGATCTTCCCTTGCTCCATGACCGGTGCCGCCACCATCAGGACCGGTGAGCCGAAATCGCTGGTATAGCGGAAACGGGCGCGTTCGCTGCGCCTGACCTGGTCAAAAAGTGAGTGCAGGCTCTCCTGCTGCACCAGGTCACGGATGTCGACAGGATAGAAAGCCGTGGAGATCTGCGCTTCGTCCAGGTTGGAATAGAGGCGATCCTGCAGAATGCCGATTTCTGAGGAATCCTGGAAATTCCCGGCCAGGGCCTGAAAATGCTGCAGGAGGACAGCGTAGGTTTGCAGGATTATTTCCTGTTTCTTGAACTCGCGATAAAGCACTTCCTGTGCGGCGTTGAGGCGTTCATCGGTGCTGTTCTCGAACGACTGCTTCGCCAGGTGGAGGGCACCGGCGATCGCAGTGATGCTGAGGATGGTGACGAGGAGGAGGAAAGGGAGGAACACCTTGCGCCGCAAGGAAATAAAACGCTTGGGTTTGACACGATCTCTGGTCGCTAAACCGGTGTCTGTCATCATGCTCACGGCGAAAGGGGAAGACGGCCTTCATCACACAGGCTGATAAACGCTGCCGCAACATCCGGATCGAACTGTGACCCGGAGTGGTCCCGGATTTCCTGGATGGCAATCTCGTGGGACAGGGCTTTCCTGTAGGGGCGGTCCGAGGTCATGGCGTCATAAGTATCGCAGACAGCGAGAATCTTTGCCTCAAGCCGCCATTCATCATTGGTCAGCCCTTGCGGGTAGCCTTTGCCGTCGTAACGTTCGTGGTGTTGTTCAATAATCTGCCTGACAGTCGACAGGAAATGAATCGGCTCAAGTATACGCACGCCGATTGACGGGTGCAACTTGAGGACATCGATATCGGCGGCGGTCAGCTTTTCCTTCTTGTGCAGCAGCGAGACATCGATGCCGATCTTGCCGATGTCATGCAGTACGGCCGCCTGTTCGAGATGTTTGAGGGTCTCACCTTCGACTCCCATGTGGCGGGCCAGCGCGACGCTGTAACGGGTGACGCGCTCAGAGTGGCCGCGCGTATAGGCATCGCTTGCTTCTACGGCTGAAACCAGGGCCTGCACGGTATTGATGTAGGACTGTTCCTGCTCCTCGTAGAGGCGGGCGTTGCGGATCGCGACGCTCGCCTGGGCCGCAATCGTGGAGAGGAGTTCGAGGTCGCTCGCGTTGAAGGGCGTTCCATCCACCGGGTTGGCGACGGTGATGGTGCCGATCACCTTGTCCTTGTCGGTGAGGGGCGCGCAGACAACCGATTCGCGGATGAAGCCAAGGCGGCTCATTTTGCTGAACTCGCGGGCCTGATCGATGTTCTCCAGCAATTTCGGCTGGTTCCGGTTGATGACCCAGTGGGAGACCCCGCCGGGCTTGAGCGGGATTTCGATGTCCCGGTTGAAGTCTTTCGTTATGCCCGCCGCGCCGCCGACGATCATGTTGCCGGTCTTCGGGTTGAGCATCAGGATGTAGGACACATTCGCCCGCAACGTCTCCATGACCTTGTTGCTGAGCAGGTCGAGGAGCTTGTTCAGGTCCATGGTGGCGTTGGTCGCCAGGCCCATCTTGTAGAGCGCCTGCAGGCGGTCGACCACCTGGTTGAGTACGATGTTCTTGCCTTCAAGCTCGCTCGCCAGGTCGGCGATTCGGTAGTTGGCTTCTTCGATCTCCTCGATGCGTTCTTCGAGATTGATGTTGAGATATTCGATTTCCTTGAGGCGCTCTTCGAGCGCCATGTTCATGGCGTGGACCTCTTCCGAGTGGGCAAGTTTCTCCTGGCTGACAGCCAGTTCGCGCTCGTTCCTGACGGTGTTTTCCATCAGTTCGCGCAGGCGCAGCACCATGTAGTTGAACTTGGAGGCAAGCTGGGTCATTTCGTCGGAGCTGGTCACCAGGGTCTGCGCCTCTTCAAAATTGCCCTTCTCGACCTGGTCCATGGCCGTCACCAGCTTGCGGATCGGCGAGTCGACATAGACCAGGAGGAAGGCGGAGATGGTCAGCACGAGGATAACGAGCATGACGCCGGAGGCGATCATGGTGGCATTGCGGCCGCTGGCCTGCATCTGCGAGATCTCGTCAAGCGACAGCTCGAGGTTGAGGATGCCGAGGACCTTGACATTCTCGTCGTGGCAGGCGTGGCAGGAGGGGTTGTTGTAGATCGGCACGATCGAGTTGTAGCGATTGTCGTCCTTCTTCAGGTTGGCAAAGGAAAAATTGCCGGTCCGGTAGGCCATGAGCTCGGAGGTCGTGACGAGCTCGCCGATCTCCTCGGGGTCCGCGGCCATGAGGATGCGCCCGGATTCGTCGAAGATGCGGACATTGTTGATGCCGGGCTCATCGTTGATCTTGCCGAGGATATGGCCGACCCGGTCGTTCTTGCCGTTGGCCATGTCGGTGATGATACTGTTGCGGATGGTTTCCACCAGCAGCCGGCCGTGCTCGGTCGCGACTTTCGTCAGCATGGCCTTCTGGGTCTGCAGGTTGTACCACGTGGTCAGGCCGATGGCCACCAGCAGGATCAGGCCGCACAGCCCCAGGAATTTTATTTTCAGTGAGTTCATAGAAGCCTTAATTCAATACATACTTGAGCACTGAAACCACGTCCATGCTACGTCAAAACACGACGAAACGGCCAAATAACGTCACGAAAAAAATCTCGAAGTGACATTGTTGGGCAGCGTATCGCCACGATCCTTGACACTCAAATGCCGTGCCTATAGGATAAAAAAGTTTTGCCGAGCCATGTTGTCGCGATTCTCGCCGCCTGTCGGGCAAAATGGGCCGATTTCGCGAGCAAGATAACTGAAATATTTGCAATAAACAGACCATTTGGTTGCCGCCGGGAGATTATCTTAAGCTCATGTCGATTGATTCATTCGTTGTCATAATCGGCGTCGTAATGATCGTTGAGGGTATCCCCTGGTTTCTCTCGCCGCCGGGGGCCAGGCGGGTCCTTGCACAGCTGTTTCGACAGGACGACCGCCTGCTGCGGCTCATGGGGCTCGGCTTCATGTTAGGCGGCCTGCTCCTGGTCTTCCTCGCCAAGCGTTGATGTAAATATATGAAAAAAACGACTAATGCAAGCGGTCTTCGTCCATGAACCTCTCGGACTTCGATTACCGGCTGCCCGATGACTTGATCGCCCAGGCACCGCTCGCCGAACGCTCGGCTTCACGGCTGCTGCATCTGCGCAGGGGTGCGGGGACCGTGGCCCACGAGCAGTTCGCCCGGCTGCCGCAATTGCTGCGGGAGGGCGACCTGCTGGTGCGTAACGACACCCGGGTCATTCCCGCCCGGCTGCTCGGCAACCGGGCATCCGGCGGCCGGGTCGAGTTGCTCCTGGTTCGCCAGGTTGACCCGGAGGATTCTGTCTGGCGCTGCATGAGCCGCAGCTCCAAGCCGTTGCGTGGCGGCTGCCTGCTCGAGTTCCCGGCAGGGATCCGGGGGGAAGTCGTCGCCGTGGAGGATGACGGTCAACGCCTGGTGCGCTTCTCCTGCCCGGGCGGTTTCCGCGCCGCCCTCGAGTCGGCCGGGCACATGCCGCTGCCCCCGTATATCCGCCGCAACGACGAGACGCTCGATCGCGAGCGGTACCAGACGGTCTTCGCCAGTCGACCGGGAGCGGTTGCGGCCCCGACCGCCGGGCTGCATTTCACCGCGGCGACGTTTGCGGCGCTCGAGGCGCGCGGCGTCGAGGTCTGCAGCGTGACGCTGCATGTCGGCCCGGGAACATTTCAGCCGCCGCGCACCGACAACCTGCTGGAGCACCGCATGCACGCCGAAAGCTACTCGGTGCCTGCCGAAACCGCCGAGCGGGTCAACACGGCCAAGGCCGCCGGGCGGCGTGTCGTGGCCCTCGGCACAACGGTGACGCGCACACTGGAGCACGCGGTCGATGACGCCGGGTTGTTGCTGGCGGGTGAGGGCGACACCGACCTGTTCATCCGCCCCGGATTCCGTTTCCGCGTGGTCGATGCCCTGATCACCAATTTCCATCTGCCCAAGTCGACGCTGCTGGTCCTGGTCGCGACCTTTGCCGGGCGTGACTTTGTGCTCCGGGCTTACAATGAGGCCGTCGAGCATGGTTACCGTTTTTTCAGCTACGGCGATTGCATGCTGATCGAGTGATGTGATGACCTCCGAAACGTTTTGTGACAATGCGCCATCCCCGGCATCTTTTGCGCTCCTGGCAGAATGCCCTGACAGCCAGGCGCGGCGCGGCACCCTCGTCACCCGGCGTGGCGTCGTGGAGACGCCGGCGTTCATGCCCGTCGGCACCCAGGGGACGGTCAAGGGGATGCTGCCGGAACAGCTGAAGGAGGTCGGCGCCCAGATCATTCTCGGCAACACCTACCATCTCTACCTGCGTCCCGGTCACGAGCGGCTGGCGCGCTTCGGTGGTCTGCACCGTTTCATGAACTGGGACCGGCCGATCCTCACCGACAGCGGCGGCTTCCAGGTTTTCAGCCTCGGCGACCTGCGCAAGATCGACGAAGACGGCGTACGCTTTCAGTCCCATCTCGACGGCAGTGCCCATGTCCTCACCCCCGAGTTGTCCATCGCCATCCAGGAAGCCCTGGGTTCGGATATCATGATGGTCTTCGACGAGTGCATCCCGCACCCGGCGACGCGTGAGTACATTGCGACGTCCACCGCCCGTTCGACCCGCTGGGCGGCGCGCAGCAAACAGGCCAGGACCGACCACAGCGCCGCCCTGTTCGGCATTGTGCAGGGAGGGATGGAATACGATCTGCGCCGCCAGAGTGCCGAGGCGCTCCTCGACATCGGTTTCGACGGCTACGCCCTCGGCGGGCTCTCGGTCGGCGAGTCGGCGGAGATCATGTACCAGGTCATGGAGTGGACCCTGCCGCTGCTGCCGCAAGCCAGCCCGCGCTATGTCATGGGGGTCGGTACGCCCGAGAACCTGGTCGAAGCCGTATCCAGGGGGGCGGACATGTTCGATTGCGTCATGCCGACGCGCAATGCCAGGAATGGTGTCCTGTTCACCGGTTTCGGCCGTTTGAGCATCAAGCAGGCCCGTTATGCCGAGGACCTGGACCCGGTCGATCCGCATTGCGATTGCTACGTTTGCCGCAACTACAGCAGGGCTTATCTGCGGCATCTTTATCAAAGTAACGAAATCCTCGCATCGGTATTGAATACGACCCACAATCTGTATTACTATCTGCAACTCATGCGTCAGATGAGGGACGCGATCGCCACCGGGGGATTCATGGCATTCCGCGATGACTTCTACCGGAGACGGAGCTTGACCGGTGAGGCCTGAAGGCTCCACCGGTTCCGTTTGAGTACACATAAACAGCCAGATTTCTTATAGCCAAGGAGGAAAGACTATGTTTGCAAGCAATGCCTACGCCATGGCCGGTGGTGGTGGACAGCAGGCCGGAGGTTCCGGAATGGAAGGGATCTTCATGCTCCTGATCATGTTCGCCATCTTCTATTTCCTGCTGATCCGTCCGCAGCAGAAACGCGCCAAGCAGCACAAGGAACTGATCGAGAGCCTCAAGGCCGGCGACCAGGTCATCACCGCCGGCGGCCTGCATGGCAAGGTCGTTGCCGTTCAGGACAACCTGGCGACGGTCGAAATCGCCAGCGGCGTGCGCGTCAAGATCAACCGCGGCTCGATCGTCGGCACCAAGACCGACTCGAACGAGGAATAGCCGCAACACGGCGATTAACACGACGGCCTGTTACTCACGGGCCGCTTGATAAGGAGATGCAACAGAATGTCCAACAGTCTCAAGATTCGGGCCTTCGTCGTGCTGGGCTGCCTCGTGCTCGCCCTGGTGTCGCTCGGGCCGACCCTTCTCGGTGGCAACCTGCCGGATTGGTGGCGCAAGGCTTTCGACCCGATTCACCTCGGTCTCGACCTGCAGGGTGGCATGCACCTGGTCCTCGGTGTCGATGTCGACAAGGCCGTGGAGAGTCGTCTCGACACCCTGGTCGACCAGTCGGAAAGCCTGTTGCGGGAGAAAGACATCATTTTCAAGCGGGTCGATCGCTCTTTCGGCGAACGCATCGTGATCACGGTCTACGATGAGGATGCCGGCCGGCAGGTCGATGCCCTGATGAAGGAGTCCTTCCCGAATCTCGAGGCGTTGACGCTGACCGCCGAGGGGGCCTACATCCTCAAGAATTACCGTCTCAGCGACAGTGAGATCGAGGCGACCCGCGAATATGCCGTGCGCCAGGCGCTGGAAACCCTGCGCAACCGCGTCGACCAGTTCGGTGTCAGCGAACCGACCCTGCAGCGCCAGGCGGGCAACCGCATCCTGATCCAGCTGCCCGGCGTCAAGGACCCGCAGCGGGCCATCGACCTCCTCGGCAAGACGGCCAGGCTCGATTTCAAGATGGTCATGGAGACGGCCGATCCCCAGGAGGCGCTGGCCGGCAAGATACCGCAAGGCGGGCAGATTCTCTATGAGCGGCGGGTCGACAATCGCACCGGGGCCGTCAGCGAAATCCCGCTGGTGGTTGAAGAAAAGACCGTCCTGACCGGGGATCTCCTCTCCAACGCCCAGGTCCGCATCGACACGCGCTTCAATGATCCCTACGTGGCGATCGATTTCAACGCCATCGGCGCCAAGCGTTTTGACCAGATCACCGCGGCCAACGTCGGCAAGCGCATGGCGATCGTCCTCGACGACACCGTCTATTCGGCGCCGGTGATCCGCGAGCGCATCTCCGGCGGCAGCGCCCAGATCAGCGGCAGCTTCACCGAGCAGGAGGCGACCGACCTGGCGATCGTCCTGCGCGCCGGCTCCCTGCCTGCCCCGGTCAACATCCTCGAAAACCGCACGGTCGGCCCTTCGCTGGGCCAGGATTCGATCAACCAGGGGATTCTCTCCGTGGTCATCGGCGGCTTGCTGGTCATCCTCGGCATGGTTGCCTACTACCGGCTGTTCGGTATTGTCGCCAACATCGTGCTGGTGCTCAACGTCGTCTTCATCATGGCCATGCTTTCCATCTTCGGCGCCACGCTCACCCTGCCGGGGATCGCGGGCATCGTCCTGACGGTCGGCATGGCGGTCGATGCCAACGTGCTGATATTCGAGCGAATCCGGGAAGAGGTGCGGCTCGGACGTACGGCCCGCGCAGCGCTCGAGGCCGGCTACAGCAAGGCGTTCCTGACGATTATCGACGCCAACGTGACGACGCTGATCGCCGCGCTCGTCCTCTTCCAGTTCGGTACCGGCCCGGTCAAGGGCTTCGCCGTTACTCTGTCGGTGGGGATTATCGCCTCACTCTTTACCGCCATCTTCGTGTCGCGCCTGATCTTCGATTTCTTCCTGTCGCGGCGCAAGGTGGACCGTCTCAGCATCTAGGAGCTGTCAATGCAGATCATCAAGCATGATATCAATATCGATTTTGTCGGCCGGCGCAAACTGGCGCTGATCGTCTCGGCGGTCGTCATCCTGATCGGAATGGTTTCCCTGGTGATGAACGGAGGGCCCAACTACGGTATCGACTTCGCCGGCGGGACCCTGGTCCAGGTGAAGTTCGCCGAGGCCACCGATGCCGCCAAAATCAAGGACGGACTTTCCTCGCTGAGCCTCGGCTCGGTGGTCGTCCAGCGTTTCGGCGACGATGAGAACGAGTTCCTGATTCGGGTCCAGCAAGATGACGAAGGCAAGCAGCTTTCGAAGCAGATTTCCGAAAGCCTGGTGATGGCCTACGGTGAAGGGCAGGTGGATCTCCGCCGGGTCGAGATGGTCGGGCCTCAGGTCGGCAAGGACCTGCGCCAGAAGGGACTGCTGTCGATCGTCTATGCCATGATCGGCATCCTGATCTACATCACCTGGCGTTTCGAGCTGCGCTTCGCCGTCGGGGCGATCGTCGCGCTGCTGCACGACGTGCTGATCGTCCTCGGCGCGTTCTCGCTGACCGGACGTGAGATCGACCTGCCGATCATCGCCGCATTCCTGGCAATCATCGGTTACTCGCTCAACGACACGATCATCGTCTACGACCGCATCCGCGAAAACTACGGCAAGCACCAGAAGAAGGGCTTCGCATCGGTGGTCAACCGCTCGATCAACGAAACCCTCTCGCGCACCATCCTGACCTCGGGGACAACCCTGCTGGTTGTCATCGCCCTGTTCGTCTTCGGCGGCGGCGTGATTCACAACTTCGCCTTCGCCCTGTTGGTCGGCATCCTGGTCGGCACCTATTCCTCCATCTTCGTCGCCAGCCCGGTCCTGATCTTCTGGGATGATTTCCGCTCCGGCGGCAAGAGCAAGGCTGCCGTGGCAGAAGGGAGCGCCTCATGAAGAAAGAGACCCTGCTGGTCGCGGTTGTCGCCCTGGTTGCCGGCCTGGTCATCGGCATGCTGGCCGGCCAGAAGTCCAGCAGTCCGACCGCGATAGCCCCCAGCGGCCAGCCCTCCGGCCCCGCACCGACCGTGAATTTTCAACAGAAGATTAACGAACTGAAGAATATCGTCGCGGCAAATCCGGGAAATTTCCAGGCCTGGGTGGCGCTCGGCAACGAATACTTCGACAGCAACCAGTTCATGGATTCCATAGAAGCTTACGACAAGGCGCTGGAAATCCAGCCCAATTCCCCCGACGTCCTGACCGACCAGGGGGTCATGTTCCGTCGCCTTGGGTGGTTCGATCGGGCCATCGCCAATTTTGAAAAAGCCAGCGAGATCGATCCGACGCACGCGACCAGCATCTATAACCAGGGGATCGTCTATCGTTACGATCTGCAGGATTTTCCCAAAGCCCAGGTGGCCTGGACGCGTTTCCTGGAAGTCAGCCCTGCCGGCCCCGGCTCCGACCGGGTACGCCAGGAACTCGAGTTCCTGAAGAATCATCCGCAGCCGCAGAAGTAATTATCCCGTCACATGCTGCGGGCCGGAAGTTCTCCGGCCCGCAGCATTTTGAGGATGCCCTCCATGCCACGGCATTTCGTCCTCATCCTGAAGTCGCTTCTCGCAGTCAGCGTCATCCTGCTGCTGAGTGCCTGCCTGTTGCCAGTCCGAACGATTACGGTACGCGGAGTGCTGCATGGCGACCTGGTCTGGCAGGGTGTGGTCCACGTGCAGGGTGATGTTATCCTCGCCGAGGACGCGTCACTGAAGATCCTTCCCGGTACGCGTGTCCTCTTCCTCCCCCCCGGTGACGACGAGCTGTTTGTCGAACACCCGTATTTCCCCGGCAGCGAATTGATCGTCAAGGGCCGGATCACGGCCATCGGCAAGCCGTCGGCGCCGATAATCTTCGCATCGATCGATCCGGATGCCGACGCCGGTTCTTGGGGTGCAATCAATATCGAAGGCAGCCCGGAGGCAATCTTCGAATACTGTGTCTTCCGCCAGGCGGACAGTGCCGTACACAGCCGTGATGCGCGGGTCTACATCGAAGAGTCGATATTCGAGGACAACCTCGTCGGCATCCGTTTCCACAGCACCGAATTCCTCATCGAGCACAACCTGCTGCGCAACAACCACACGGCCGTGCGCTTCCATTTCGGTTCGCCGGTGATCTGCGAGAACCGTTTCGAAGGCAATCGGGTCAACCTCTTCATCACGTCCCATCCGCGCGACTACCGTATCGAGAACAACGCATTCGGCGTAGCAGCCGACTACCAGGTGGTTTTCGGCGAGGAAGTTCCGGATGACGTGCTGCTGTCCGGCAATTACTGGGAGACGGCCGATGACGAGACCCTGCCAGCCACCTTCTTCGATGGACAGAGGGCCGACTACCTCGGGCGGGTGCTTGTCAGTCCGGTCAGGTCGTCCCCTGCTTCCCGGACCGGTCCCTCATGGAGCCGGTAAGCTCTCGTCGCTGGACGGCACGCGCCCCCGATGCCGGACCCGCTGCCGTCTCTGATTTCAGTCGCGCCCTCGATGTCCCGCCCCTGGTCGCCCGGGTTCTGCTCGGTCGCGGTTTTGATGCTTCAACCGCCCGTGAGTTTCTCGAGGCGCGTCTTGCCGCGCTTCCCGATCCTTTCCTGCTCCCCGACATGGACGTCGCGGTTGCCCGGTTGCGGACTGCCATGGAGAACGACGAACCGGTTGCTGTACATGGTGATTACGATGTCGACGGCATCTCCGGTACGGTCCTGCTGGTCGAGGGGCTGCGTGCCCTGGGAGCGCGGCAGGTGAGCTACCATATCCCGTTGCGCCTCAAGGATGGCTACGGCCTGTCGGGCGAGGCCATTGAACGGGCTGCGGCAGAGGGGGTGAGGGTGATCATCTCGGTCGATTGCGGCATCTCGGCCCACGCCGAGGCCGCCATCGCCAGGGAGCGGGGCCTCGACCTGATCATCACCGATCATCATCAGCCACCCCCGCAGCTGCCGCCGGCTCTGGCGGTGGTCAACCCGCAGCGCAGCGATTCACGGTTCCCGGTCCCCGACCTTGCCGGTGTCGGGGTCGCCTTCTTCCTGCTGGTTGCGTTGCGTAAGCGCCTGCGCGAAAACGGCCACTTTGACAACCGCGAGGAATTCGACCTGCGCCACCTGCTCGACCTGGTGGCGCTCGGCACCATCGCCGATCTCGTGCCGCTGCAGGGGGTCAATCGTATTCTGACGCGCAGCGGCCTGACGCTGCTGGAGTCAGGCCGCCGCGTCGGCGTGCGTGCACTGAAGCAGGTTGCCGCCGTCAAGGAGGTCACCTGCGGCACGGTCGGTTACCAGCTTGCGCCGCGACTCAACGCCGCGGGACGCCTGGAAGACGCCGGCCTCGGTGTCGAACTGCTGCTGGAGCAGGACATGGTCCGCGCCCTGGCAACGGCCCGGCACCTCGATCAGTGCAATCGGGAACGTCGCGACCTGGAACAATGGACGCTGCAGCAGGCCGAGGCCGCCGTCGCCAAATTGCCGGCGGAACACACGCATGCCATTGTCCTCGGCGGGGAAGGGTGGCATCCGGGGGTCATCGGCATCGTCGCCAGCCGCCTGGTGGAGCGCTACCATCGCCCGACTGTCCTGGTCGCCCTCGACGGTGACAGCGGCAAGGGGTCAGCGCGCTCGATTCGCGGCTTTCATCTCTTCCGGGGGCTGCAGGCCTGCAGCGAACACCTGTCCGCATTCGGCGGGCATGAAATGGCCGCCGGACTCAGCCTGGATGCCGCCATCCTGCCGCGCTTCGCCGCTGCCTTCGAGGCTCACGCGCAAGCGAGCCTTTCGGCGGACGCGCTGGTGCCGGAGCTGCGTCACGACGGCCTGCAGCTCCTCGACGAGCTTGACCTCGAGAGTGTCCGGCACCTGGAGTCGCTGGCCCCTTTCGGTATGGGCAATGCCGAGCCGCAGATGGTGGTTGAGGGCTTGCGGGCGATGCGGGTGCAGACTGTTGGCGAGCGTCACCTGCGCTTCACCGCCTGCCAGGGGGGCTTCAGTCTGCCGGCGATCGCCTTCGGCATGGTGGATCGACGCGGCGAGTTTGACGGTGAGATCGATCTGCTGGTCACTCCGCAGATCAACAGGTACAACGGTCGTGAGACGGTTCAGCTTCGGGTGAGGGCTGTGAGGAAAAGTGGCGCGTGATGCGAGGTGCGGGGCGCGAGGTGCGAGGTGCGAGGTGCGAGGTGCGAGGTGCGAGGTGCGAGGTGTGAGG